>CALFVM010000311.1 GCA_937928665.1 uncultured Candidatus Methylacidiphilales bacterium | reverse complement strand
CGGTCATGATGACCACATGAAGGTCCGGCTGGAGGTCGGTGGCTTTCTCGAACAGCTCTTCGCCGGAAATATCGGGCAGGTGCAGGTCGAGAAACATCAGGTCGTAGGAGGCTCTTCCAAGCGCATCCAGAGCGGCGTTGCCAGAGGAGGCACTATCAGGCCGGTAGCCTTTGCTGGATAGGGCCATTTGGAGTAGGTCGAGGATTTCCTGCTGGTCATCGACCACGAGGATCTTGGCTTCAGCTTGGCCATTTTTCCCGGTGGTGCCGTCGTTGAGCTTAAGCACTTCCTCGTCGAGTCGGTCTTTCTTGATCCGCCAACGGCCCCCAATCTGGATGGCGGGAAGTTGCCCGCGCTGAACCAAATAATAGACGGTCGGCACAGGGATGCGGAGGTAGTCAGCTGTTTCTTTAACCGTCAGAAGGTTATGGGGATTCTGGGTTGTGCTCATGCGGGGTTGGTTTTCCGAGTAGCCATAATGCTTCCAGTCTTTTGAACTAATGGCAAGGGCGTTTGGCGGGTGGCGAGTCGTCATGCGCCGGAGGTGGGGTGGTGGGAGTTGCGTGTTGAATCCTGCCCGGAATCTGATTGACTTCCGGTTCTCTTTTCTGTCGAAAAACGTAACCCCATCCTTCATTCATGAACACATCCTCCGCAGCCAAGGCCCGCAGCCGGGCCATCAAACCCAAAGCCGGTTTTTGCAAGCAAGCCCTTGTTGCAAACAGGAAGACATACGAAAAGCTCTACCGTCAATCCCTCGAGAAACCGGAGAAGTTTTGGGGCGATGCATCGAGAGAGATCACCTGGTTCAAGCCGTGGAAGAAGCTGCTTTCGTGGAAGCCCCCCTTCGCGGAGTGGTTTGTCGGCGGGAAACTCAATGTGTCCTTCAACTGTCTGGACCGCCACGTAGCTTCCCCGCGGCGGCATAAAGCCGCGCTCATTTGGGAGGGCGAGCCTGGGGAGAGGGTGACCCTAACCTATGCCCAGCTCCATCGGGAGGTCTGCAAGTTTGCCAACGTCCTCAAGTCACAGGGAATCAAGTCGGGCGATCGTGTGGCCATCTACATGCCCATGATTCCCGAGGCGGTCATTGCCATGTTGGCGTGCGCCCGGATTGGAGCACCGCATACGGTTATCTTTGGAGGGTTCAGTGCCGAATCGGTCAAGGATCGGATCAATGACTGTGGGGCAAAGATCGTCGTGACGGCCGATGGCGGGTATCGGCGGGGGCAGGTCGTCCGGCTCAAGGAAAGCGTCGATGCCGCGCTGCCCGGAACCTCCACCGTGACCCGGGTGATCGTTGTCCGCCGGGCGGGTCTGGATATGTCGCTGGGGGATCGCGACGTCTGGTATCATGAAGCGATGGCTGCAGCGTCCGATCAGTGCGAGGCCGCCTCGCTCGACAGTGAGCATCCCCTCTTCATTCTCTACACCAGCGGCAGCACGGGTAAGCCGAAGGGGATTCTCCACACCACTGCGGGTTATTTTTTGGGGGCGTTGCTTTCGACGAAATATGTCTTCGATCTCAAGGACGAAGATCTCTACTGGTGCACGGCTGATATTGGCTGGGTAACGGGGCACACTTACGTCGTCTATGGAGTGCTTGGGCTCGGTGGTACTTCCTTAATTTATGAGGGCGCACCGAATCATCCTGAACCAGACCGGTTCTGGAAAATCGTCGAGGAGCACAAGGTCAATATCTTCTATACCGCACCGACAGCCATCCGTGCGTTCATGAAGTGGGGCGATGATTGGGTGAAGAAGCATGACCTGTCCTCGCTCCGACTTCTCGGGTCAGTGGGTGAACCGATCAATCCCGAGGCCTGGATGTGGTACTATCGGACGGTCGGCCAGGAACGTTGCCCGGTGGTGGACACCTGGTGGCAGACTGAGACTGGTGGTCACATGGTGACGACTCTTCCGGGTGCTGTTCCGATGAAACCAGGCTCCGCCGGACTCCCCTTCTTTGGAGTTGACCTTGCGGTGGTGGACGAGTCCGGGGCGGAGGTTCCGCCCGACACCGGCGGGCGGCTGGTGATCCGTCGACCTTGGCCTTCTATGCTGCGATCGATCTATGGCGATGCCACCCGGTATCGCAAACAGTATTGGAGCGATGTCAAAGGGTGTTACTTCACCGGGGACGGTGCGCGGCGGGATCGCGATGGCTACTTCTGGATCACCGGTCGGATCGATGATGTTCTCAATGTGGCCGGGCACCGGCTGGGCACCGCAGAGGTTGAAAGTGCCCTGGTGAGTCATCCGGCGGTGGCCGAAGCTGCTGTCGTTGGCAAAGCCGATGAGATCAAAGGACAGGCGGTGTTTGCCTTCGTCACGGTCAAGCAGGGGATTACCCCGACGACGGAACTGAATGAGGAACTCCGCCGCCATGTCGGTAAGGAGATCGGAGCCATCGCCAAGCCGGACGTGATCCGGTTTGCGGAAGTGCTGCCCAAGACGCGGAGCGGGAAGATCATGCGCCGCCTGCTTCGGGAAATTGCTGCGGGAGGTGAGGTGAAGGGGGACGTCACCACGCTGGAAGACTTCAACGCTTTGGCGAGCCTTCGGCAGCAGGAAGAGTAAGCTAGACCGGAGCTATCGGCTCGGACGGAAAGGCCGTCCGAACGGCAGCGGCGAGGGGTTGGATGGACATTTGGATTTCCGAATTGCCGTAAACTCCAGAATTCAAACCCGGCCGGTCCACTTGCCCGATGACCTTTATCGGGCCTTACCTTTAATGAACCCATGCCGAAAACTAATCGGTCACCCCTAGCCCCCTTTCCCTGGCCGGTAACTTTGGTGCCTTTATTGGCGTCCCCTACGAAAACTCCTTTCTCTTGGCCAACGATCAGAGGCAGCTTCACCTCGTCGATTACAGCCATCCGGCTAACCTTCGCTACGTCAAGACGATTAACATCCGACCGGACCCGACGCGCCTCTCCTTCGGCCTCGAGAAGCAGGAGCACCTTGTGGACGGCGGTGTGGGAGACATTCCCCTCGCGGGCAAGGGCATGACCGCTGGGCAGCGGACGGGTGGTCCATTCCGGATGGGTGCTGAGGAAGCGGAGTCGGCCAAGAACGGCCGTCTGCAGATGCGTTCGAAACGGGTTGACCTCAAAAAGCTTGGCAAAAGGATATCGGAATGGAAAACCAAAAGAGCTGATTAAAACGTGCCAATTTATCGTTGCTTGTTAGACGCGGTGCACGGGCCAGCCTTTTCTTGATGGATTATCGTCTTGCTTGGTTGGTGTTTGTTTGGTGTTTGCTGTTGGGCCCATCCGCGTGGACGCAGTCGGACGCCCAAATTATTGCCGGGGTTTATCCCGACTCGGCCGGTTTTGCCGCGGTTTTGGATGGGGAGCCGGTTTTGGAGTTTGATTATTACGACTG
>CALFVM010000310.1 GCA_937928665.1 uncultured Candidatus Methylacidiphilales bacterium | reverse complement strand
GTTCTGGATGGGGAGCTTTACGCGATCTTGACTGGTCTGCCTCGGGCGTTGGACCGGGAGAGGATGCGGGCGACGCTGCGGTTGATTCTGGAGCGGAATATGGAGCCGGAGCTGGGGTTGCTCCGGGATGTGCATCCGCTGGCGTGGCCGTCACCGGTTTCGGAGAAAGCGTTCACGTGCGCGGCACTTTGTTTTTTGGAAGGGATGGATGAGGAGGGTCACCGTTTGTTGGGGCAGGTGTTTGAGCGGTTATCGGCGGATGGTCTGCGTTTTGGATTGCCGCTGGGGAATCCAGCGGGAGCGGAGGCATTGGCGGTGTGGACGGTGCTGGCGGCGTTTTTGGGTTTGGTCCATGACCGGGTGGAGGGGGTCTTGCAAGTGACGCCGCGAGTGGAGGCCGGACGGCGGGTGTTGGTTCCTTTTTTGACGTTGGCGCAGACGGGGACCATTGAGATCGACCGGCGTCACGATGGCTTTGTGATTGAGATTGAGGTGGCGTCGGGGGTGACGGAGGTGAAGGCACTGGTGTTGTCGAGCCGGGTGCGAACTCCGCGGGTGGAACGGGATGGAGAGGCGGTGCCGTTTGACCGCGATCATGGGGTGCGTGATGCGGCGGTGTTGCGATTTGAACGGCCGGTGGTGCTTGGTCCGGGAACGCGTTTGCGGGTGGTGTAAGCCGTGGCGTTGAAAAAGGCGGAAGCGATTTTGTCGGCACTGGGTTTGGACCGGGCGGAGGAGTTGTTGTTTCATCTACCGAGGCGGTATGAAGACCGGGGCTGCTGGATAGATCCAGGGACGTGCGCGGAGGGGGATGCGTTGACGGTGGCGGGGGAGATTGTCCGGACGAAGTTGTCGCGATGGGGTGCGCGACGTTGCAGCTTTGATGCGTGGTTGCAGCCCGAAGGGCGTTTGGGCGAGGTGCGGTTGAGTTGGTTCAATATGCCGTATATCAAAACGAATTATCCGGAGGGGAGGCGGGTAATTGCGCATGGGACGGTTAAGCTGACCAAAGGGGAGGTGCGGTTGTTTCATCCGGAGGTGGAGCCGTGGGACGATGGGGAGGAGGCGAGGATTCATGTGGATCGGATTGTCCCGATTTATCCGTTGGTGGAAGGGGTGGGACAGAAGGCGTTGCGGCGTTTGGTTTATGAGACGATCAGCGATTGGAAGGGGTTTCCGGATGATCCGCTGGTGGGGACGGGAGCAGAGGTTGCAGACCGGACGTGGGCGTTTCGGCAGGTGCATTTTCCCGATTCGTGGGAGACGCTGAAAGCGGCCCGGCACCGGATGGTGTTTGAGGAATTGTTTGTGTTGCAGACAGTTTTGGCATGTCGGCGACGGCGTTCGATGGAGGTAGTGCGACGGCGGAGCGAGGTCGTCGGGGAGTTGGTGGAAAGATGGAGAGCCGGGTTACCGTTTGAATTGACGGCGGCGCAGGTGCGGGTGTGTGCGGAGATTGATGCGGATTTGGGTCGGGCGCGGCCGATGAACCGGCTGTTGCAGGGGGATGTGGGTTCGGGGAAGACGGCGGTGGCGGTGCACGCGATGCTGCGGGCACTGGAGCGTGGGGAGGCGGCGGCGTTTTTGGCACCAACGGAAACATTGGCGCAACAGCAGGCGGGGGTGTTGCGGCGGTGGCTGGAGCCTCTTGGGGTGCGGGTGGAGTTGTGGACGCGGACGAGTAAGCCGGGGGACGCAGGATTGTTTGCGGGGGTTCCGACGGTGCATGTGGGGACGCATGCTTTGTTGGAGGAGGGGGTGGATTTGGGGAGGCTGGGTCTGGCGGTGATTGATGAACAGCACAAGTTTGGGGTGTTGCAGCGCGGGGCGTTGTTGGCGAAGGGAGAGCATCCGGACTTGCTGGTGATGACGGCGACGCCGATTCCGCGGACGTTGTGCCTGGCTTTTTATGGGGATTTGGATGTCTCGGTGCTCGATGGAGTGCCGGCAGGGCGTGGGCGGGTGAAGACGGCGGTGCGGACGCGGGAGCAATTACCAAAGGTGTGGGAGTTTATGAAAGGGGAGTTGGCGGCAGGTCGGCAGGCGTTTGTGGTGTTTCCAGTGATCGATGTTTCGGAGAAAGCGGATTTGAAGGCATTGGGTTCGGGGGCGGAGGAGTTGAAGGGGATTTTCGGGGCGGAGGCGGTGCGGATTTTACATGGGCGGATGGGGTCGGAAGAGAAGGAGGCGGTGATGGCTGATTTTCGGGCGGGACGCTTTGGAGTGCTGGCGGCGACGTCGGTGATTGAAGTGGGGGTGGATGTGCCGAATGCGACGCTGATGGTGGTGGAGAATGCGGAGCGCTTTGGTTTGGCCGCCTTACATCAATTGCGGGGCCGGGTGGGCCGTGGGGCGGCGACGTCGTATTGTGTGTTGGTGATGGGTGAGGAAGGGGCGGGGCGGGAACGGTTGGAGGTGATGGAGCGGACGGGAGATGGTTTTGTGGTGGCGGAGGAGGATTTCCGGCTGCGGGGGCCGGGGGATGTGCTGGGGACGGCCCAGAGCGGGTTGCCGCCGTTAGCGGTGGCGGATTTACTGCGGGATGGAGAGGTCTTGGCTGCAGCGAAGCAGCGGGCAGAGGTGGTGGTAGCAGCAGATCCGGAGTTGCGCAGTCATCCGGAGTTGCGCCGACGGGTGGAACGATGGCTGGAGGGGGGTGCGCTGCGGGCGACTTAAAACTTACCGTTAAGGGAGAAGGAGAGAGCTTGCTCAGCGTCACGCAGACCGCGGCGGTCGCGGTGGTCGAAGGAGGATTTGAAGTCGAGGGAGGCCGAGAGGTCGTTGGCCAGGCGGAAGGTAGGGCCGGCTTGGAGAGTGAGTTTGCGACTGTCGCGATCCTGAGTGAGGTCGGGCCGGTAACGATTTTCGATAGAAGTTTGGGCAGCGAGGGCGACGTCTGGGGAAACGGTCCGTTCCAAGCGGCTGAAGGCTTCGAGGGATTGATGCGATTCGCCGAACCGGGTGGAATCGTGTTCGGTCCAGCGGGTGCCGAGGGAGAGCAGGGTATCGGCGGAAGCGTTCCAGACAAGGGCCTGACGGGAGGCAAGGGTGGTGGTGGCGGTGGAGCCCTCGCGGGCAGACTCGGCGGCAGGTGCAATGGTGGCGGTGAGGGGGAGTGAGCCAAGTTTTTGGGAGAGGTTAGCGTCGAGGCGGGTGCCATCGCGAGGGGCGGAAGCGGTGTCGAGAGCTTGGCGATGGCGGCCAGTGAGGGTGGTGCGGGTGGTGGCGGTGGGCTGGAGGGAGATGGTGGTGCCACGT
>CALFVM010000309.1 GCA_937928665.1 uncultured Candidatus Methylacidiphilales bacterium | reverse complement strand
TGGGCAAGGATTGTCGTCATATCGGGGGGGGGGAGGCCGGGGCTGGCTTTGGCGAGGCTTTGAGTCGTGCGCAGGGCGGTGGAGTCGCGGGGTCGGTAGGTTTCGCGGGTCAGGGGGACGAGCTCGGCCACAGGGAGGGCGTGGGCCCAGACTTCGTATGGGTCATCGAATGGGATGAGAGTGAGGTCGGAGAGGTTTGGACTCATCGGACTCAAGTTTGGCCCAGGGGGAGGGACAACGGTAGTCCCTTGTTAAAAAATTGAAAAGTCTGGTGACCCCAGGAAATCGGCTTCCGCTGACGCGGCTTTGCCTTTAGCGTCTGGGGGATGTCTGCTGACCCTGCGACCCTTCCCGTAGCCGACGCGGCGGATCGTGGCCGGTTCATGGATGAACTGGACCGGAACTTTTGCGTTTCGGCCAGTGCCGGCGCGGGGAAGACGACGGCGATCGTGCGCCGGATCGCATCGATGGTCCGGAGGAGTGAGGACGGGGAGGACGATCCGGTGGGGCGTCTGGCGGTGGTGACTTATACGCGGGCGGCGGCGGCGGAGCTGCGGGTACGGGCGCGGGAGGAACTGCAACGGGACGGAACAGCGACATCTGAGTTGACGGCCCGACGGCTGCGGCGGTTGAACGGGGCGTTCTTCGGCACCTTGCACGGATTTACCCTGGAGCTGCTGCGGCGGCATGGCGGGGTGCTGGGCTTGCCGGCGGATGCCGAGTTATTGGAGGAGGTGGAGGAACCTCTGTTATGGGACCAGTTTATCTCGGACGAAGGGACTTTGGCCCGCTGTTTGGATAATGATTGGTTCCGGGCCGCCTCGCGGCACACGACGTTTGCGCAGGTGGCGAATCTGGCGGCAAATGTATCGGCAGCGGAGGCCGAGGAGTTATTGGAGGTTGAGGTCAGTCCGGGGGTGGTGAGCCCGAATTTTGCTGAGGTCCTGGGCTTTGTTCCCAGAGGTAAGGGCGCGTCTAATGACGAGAAGAATCAGGTGCTGATGCGCCGCTTTGCCGAGGGGTTACGAGCGGGTGAGGGCTACGTGCCAATCCCGAAAATCACCAATGGCAGTGCGGCGTTCAAGGATCTGGTCGAGAAGGTGCTGGCCCCGATCCGGCGGGTTCATCGCCACTGTCTGGCGCGGGCGGCGGCACTTTTGGCCCTGGGGTTTCTGGAGTATCGGTTGGCGCGGGGGCGGATGACTTATGAGGACATGATCTACTTAGGGCGGAAGTTGGCTTCGGATGCGGGGATGGTGGATGAGATGCGGACGAGGCGCTGGATTATTTTGTTGGATGAAGCGCAAGACACCGAGCCGGACATGTTTGATCTGTTGCTGGAGCTGGTCCGGCCGCCGGGTGCGGTGGTGGGCGAGTGGCCGAGGAACCCGGCAGCCGCGCCGCCGGAACCGGGTCGCTTTTGTTTTGTGGGGGATGATCAGCAGACGATTTACGGCGATGCACGGAACCTGCAGCATTATCAGCGGTTGGTGCGGGCTTTTGCCGGGGGGCATGGAGGGGAGGCACTGAACTTTTCGGTAACGATGCGGCTGTCCCGTGCGGGAATTGACGCGGTGAACCGAGTTTTCGAGGGGCGACCGATTCATCCGGGTCCGGCCGGGCGGGAAGAGCCGGGCGGGGAAGGGAAGTTTCGCCGGTTGGATCCGAAACCGAACGCTCATCCGGGGCAGGTGACCCGGTTGGCGTTGGCCCGGCCCGACGCGGAGATCGAGCAAAAGCCTGAAGAGCGGATTACCGATGAAGCCCGGCAGGTGGGACGTTGGTTACGGCAGCAGGGACTGGCCGGGCTGGGGATCAGTCGGTGGGATGCGCTCGCGGTTCTGGCACCCCGCAACAAGTGGTTGGATCAGATTGGCAACGCGATGAGCGCGGTGGGTTTGCCGATCGAGCGGCTTTCCTCGCAAAAGCCCCGGAGCCAACTGCCGGCGTTCTCGTGGCCGCTGGCCACGCTCCGGGTGTTGCTTTGGCCGGATGACCTGTTTGAAACGATCGGGGTGCTGCGGGAGATTTTTGCGATTTCGGATGTGGCCATGGCCCAGGCGCATCGAGCACGCCCAGGTTGTCTGCTTGTAGCACCGCATAGCGGGGACACCGGATGTCCTGAGATGGATCGGGCGTTGAGTCTGCTGCGGGGGTTGCGTGAGGAGGTGGTGGGGAGCGGGCTGAAGCCGGTGGCGCAGGCACTGGACCTGGTCCGGGAGCGGTTGGGATTGGAGGCCCGGCTGGGTGCGGGCGGATTTGACCTGGCGCCGCTGGACTGGCTACGGGATCAGGCCGCGGCGGCGGAGGCGGCCGGGACACCGCTGGGGGCGTGGCTGGATGAGATGCGGACGGGTGCGGATCGGCCTTTGCCTTTGGCGCCCATCGGAAAGTCGATTCAGCTTCTTAACTGTCACAAAGCCAAAGGGCTGGAGTGGGACGTGGTGGTGCTGATCGGATTGGGGCGGAAGTTTTCTTCCCTGAATGAAAAATATCCGCGCGTGGAGCGGACCAGTGACGGTCTGCATGTGACGTTGCAAAAAGAAGACCGGATTGAGGTCAATGATGCGGAGGCGGCGGAGGTGGCGGAGAACGCACGCCTGCTCTATGTGGCCATGACCCGGGCCAAGCGGCATTTGGTTTTGGCCGATCCAGGCGAGATCTATGGCAGGGGCCAGCCGTTTTTGCCCGGATCTGCAACGGGAACGTTTGTCGAGGTGCTTGGGTTGGCGGGTGAACCTCCGCCCGGCGACGGGCAGAGCTGGCCGGAGGTGCCATCGGTTGCCGTGGGCGAGGAGCCGCTGACACCGGAACCGATTTACGCGCCGACTCCCATCCGAAGGGTCCGTCCCAGTTCGCTGGGCCACGGAACTGAGGCGGGCGATGACCGGGAACCGCCGGAGTTTGAGCAAACGGTGGGGGGGATTGATTATGGGAACTGGTGGCACGAGACGATGCAATATTTTCCGTGGCGCGGCAGTGCCGGGGAACAGGAAGCTTACGGGAAGCAGGCCTTGGAGCGGGCGGCGGAGCTGGGTCTGGGAACGCGGGCAGAGGAGGAGTTGGGGCGATTGCTGGGAGCTGATTTTTGGCGGTCGTGGTCGGAGCCGGGCCGGGTCGTGCTGACCGAGATCCCGTTTTTGGACCCGGCCTCGGCAGAGGAGTGGTTGGATGGGGTGGTCGATTGCGTCGTGACCGGGCCGAAGTCTGAGGAGGTGCTGGTCTTGGATTGGAAAACGGACCGGCCGTCCAAAGGCGAGAGTGCAGAGGCGTTGGCCGAACGGTTGAGGCAGACCTACGGGCCCCAACTGGGGGCGTATCGAACGGCACTGCTCCGGTTGCCGGGGGTGAAGATGTGTCATCTGGCGTTGTACTCGACAGCGACGGGCCGCTGGATTGAGATTCCCTGAAGGTGGCGTGTATGGATTTGCCCGGGCTTCCGGAGCTCCACGCCAGTTTGGTGGAAGCGGCCTCTGCGGCCGGGTTTGAGCGGCTGGATCCGGGCGGAGAGCCGGGCAGGTGTTGTCTCGGGTTTACCCGGGCAGGACAGGCGGAGGCAGGGGTTTTGTATGTTTCGGCAGGGATTCATGGGGACGAGCCGGCCGGGCCGCTGGCGTTGCTGGAATTGCTCCGAGAAGACGAGTGGCCGGAGAAGCTGACGCTGGTGATGTTTCCGCTGCTCAATCCGGAGGGTTATGCGGTGGGGAGCCGGACGAACCGGTTCGGGATTGATCTGAACCGGGATTACCGGGCGCGGGCGGCGGTGGAGACGCAACGGCATCTAGCCTGCCTGGACAAGCTTGGGCGGTTTGCGACGGCGGTGTGCCTGCATGAGGATTGGGAGAGTGCGGGGGTTTATCTCTACGAGGTTCTGGCGGATGGGCTGGAGTCGTGGGCCGGGGAGGTGCTGGCGATAACGGATGGTTATTTGCCGCGGGAGCGGGCGACGGAGATTGATGGACACCCGGCCCGAGACGGCGTGATTTCCTATGCGGCGGAAGAGGTCAGCCGTCAGGACCGGGTGGACTGGCCGGAAGCTTTTTGGCTGACGGCAAAGCATACGGGCCGGTGTTACACCGTGGAGACCCCATCGGGGGCTCCCCTGACTCAGCGGGTCGCAGCGCACCAGGCGGCGGTGCGGGCGATCTGTGAGGTGGTGTTGCGGAAGGGGGGGAGCCCTCAGTGAACCCGCGGACGACGCCCGGCGCGTGACGCGTCTGTCGGCTGGGTTTGGGCTCCGCACGATGGGCACTATCTTTGGGTTAAATCCGTCGAATGGGGCTCACACGGAGGTTCGCTCTTCCCGGTTGAGATTGCTACCCACGACGGGCATCCGTCTCTGAGGTATCGTTGCTTATCCGGCGTCCGTCATTCCCCCTGTTTCCCCCTTTGCGTCTTGGCGTCTTGGCGTGAGACACCTTGCCCTCTCCATCCCAAGCCCGGCGGGCACAGATCGCCTCGACAGGAAATTTCGGCTCACGCGGAGGTTCGCCCTCCCGGGGGGATTACCGCCCACGACGGCACGCCATTAGCCGGGCTCATGCGCCTCCTCTGGACCTTTGGCCCACTCCCTCCGAACCCATGGCTTCCCCCGTGCTTTGTCTTTCCAGAAAGGCATCTCACCGTGAAGACCATGAAGTTTGTCAAGGGTCAGGGCGAGGGAGCCTTTTCTTGCCCAATTCGGTAGTCATCGACAGCCGCGGCGGGGGGAGCACGTTCAACGGCCAAGGGGTTAACGATAGACAAGGTCAAAGATTGGAATGGCAACGAAGGTTCCATCGGGTGCCTCGGTGATTGCAACTAGCCAATTGGTTCTCTCCTCAACATCCATTTGTAGAACAACCTGATCGCCGACAGCGATTTGAGGAAAAGAGCCCTTGGCAATGGTTTCAGGTTTCCCTTTTTGAAGAAGAGTGTCCTTGGTATCGACCCGCACGGACAAACGTGGTTCAGGGCCAAAGTAGACAGCGCGAACCTGCAGGGCATTTTCTTCGGTTGAGGTATTTATGACGGTTTCGGCTTTCAGGTTATGTTTCACGTCTTCGCCGCGTTTTTCCTGTTCCAGATAGATCACCACGATGGGAGAGGTCTCTTTAACAAGATTAAGATTAAGCGAAACAGAACCGTGTTCCTCGTGGGACAGGCGAAGGGTATGCGAACCAACCTCGAAACCGACTCCACCCGTGGCGACGTTGGCCGGGATCGGTTGGGGAAAGGGTTTCCCGTCCACCGCTATTTCCAGGGGGCTGCCGGTCGCGTTGATGATACTGAAAAAGCCAAGATCCTGAGCCGAAACAGCCAGAAGGTTCGAGAGGGCAAACAAGAGGATGAGGCAAGGAGATTTCATAGGTCGCGGCTTTCCAGAATGGTGAACTTGGGGCGGGTGATTTTCCCGTCAGAGTTGCGTTCCGGAACAACAGAGACGGTGACGACCCGGCGGGAGGTGCCAAGCACGC
>CALFVM010000308.1 GCA_937928665.1 uncultured Candidatus Methylacidiphilales bacterium | reverse complement strand
AGCACGCTCTAACCGGTACGTGACGGTGTAAGCGTGCGATGATTTTCCCGGTCTTTCTCGATCCGTATGAGCGAGGCATGCGATTCTCCACCTGAAGCAGTCTGATCTCACGGATTCGGCACTTCGGAATTGGCGGAATCCCAAGGCAACAGGACCGGGTGCAATGCTGTCTGGAGCAAAGGTCAATGGAGAGGAACGCCCTCCTTTACCTCTATTTCATTAACATTTAATAAGCACGCTCTAACCGGTACGTGACGGTGTAGGCGTGCTGTTTTTCCGCGAGGAATTGGGATCTCGGGGATCGGGAGATCAGGAAATCGGGTGGGGCGGAGGGGGTCAAGCGGGCTTGGGATGGGCCTAGGGCGCGGACGGAGGCAGGGACGCTGCCCGGGCGCGGCGTTCGCGCCAGAGGGCCCAGGCGAGGAGGGCGAAGGCGGTGAGGAGGACGGAGGGTTCCGGCACGGGGACGATTTCGCCGGAGGCGAGGATTTGGGCGGCGTAGATGCCGGGGGTAAAGCCGAAGGGATCGACGAATTTAATCTGGGAAAGTTGCGCGGGGGTGACTCCGCTGGGGTTGGTGCCGATGTAGAGTTGGTCGATGCCGCCTCCTTCGATCAGGCCGGACCAGTTGGTGAGGAAAAGGGTGGTGCCACCCGTCCAGGTGAGGGCGGAGGAGTCGGCGAAGCGAAGGACGGAGGAGCCGTTGCCGAAGTTGATGGTGGAATCCGCCGTGAGGGTGAGGGTGTTGAGGGTGTCGGAGAACCCGCCGGTAGCGAAGGTGCCGCCGTTGAGGCTCATGTTGACGGAGTTGTGGAAGACGTCGGGGGCACCCATCATGAGGGTGCCGGAGTCGATGTTGACGGTGCCGGTGAAGGTGTTTTCGCCGGAGAGGGTTTGGGTGGCGGAGCCGGCCATGGTCAGGCCGCCGGTGCCGGAGATGATGCCGGAGAAAGATTGGTTGGTGGTGTTGGCAAGGGTGAGGCTGCCCGAGCCCATGGTGACGGAACCGGACCCAGAGAGGCCGCCGATGGTTTCGTTGAAGTTATTTTGGTCGAAGGTGGCGGTTGCGGCGACAGAGACGACGGAGGCGTTATTGATGCGCTCGGCGGCTCCGAGACGGAGGGTTCCTTTTTCGATGGAGGTGGCTCCGGTGTAGGTGTTGTCGCCAGAGAGGGTGAAGGTTCCGGCGCCTTGTTTGGTCAGGCCGCCGGTGCCGGAGATGACGCCGCCGAAGGTGGTGGAGGTGTTGTTACCGCCGGTGGTTAGGGTGCCGGAACCGAGTTGGACCTGGGAGTTGGTGTTGGTGGAGGCGAGTGAGCCGATGGTTTCGTTGAAGTTGTTGAGGTTGAGGATGCCGCCATTGCCGATGGAGACGGCGGCGGTGTTGGCAATTTGGTTATCGGCTTCCAGCCGGACCGTGCGGGTGCCGGTGCCGGTGGTGCCAATGTTGAGGGTGCCGGTGATGGCGGGGGTGTCGGCGGGCTTGTCGAGGACAAGGGTGCCTCCGGTGACGTTGACGGTGCCGGTGTAGGTGTTGGGCGCGGAGCCGGTGAGGGTCATGGTGCCGATGCCGATTTTGGTGAAGCCGTGGTTTCCGGTGATAGCTCCGTTGACGATGAACGAGGTGGTGGCACTACTGGTGCTGAAGGAAGCGGAGCCCGTTAGGTTCACGTTGCCGACGGCGGCGATGTAGCTGTTGGCCCCGCTAACAGTGAGGGTGTTGGCTCCGATGGAGAGGTCGCCGAAGGTGTGGGTGAAGCCGGTGCCGCCGGCGACGGAGGCGCGTCCGACGTTGAGGCTGGAGTTGGCGGTGACGATGAGGTTATGTCCCGGAACCTGGTCGCCGTCGATACGGGTGCGAAATTGTCCGCCGTTGAGGAAGATGTTGGCACGATCGGCGGCATCGCCCAGGGCGGAGACATTGCGGATTTCGACGGCACCCTGATTGATGCGGACGTTGCCGTCGAAGTTGTCGTTGGCCCCGTTGATGCGGAGGGTGCCGACTCCAGATTTGATGAGGAGGCTGTCTTGACCGGAGACGAGTTGGCCGTTGGTTCCGCTGGTCAGGGTGTTGGACACTTGCAGGGTGCCAGACAACCCGTCGGCAATGGTGACGGTGCGACCGGCATTGAAGGCGATGTTATTGGAGGTTTGGAGTGTGCCGCCGTAGAAGAAGAGGTCGGAGGTGTTGGCTCCAAGCTGGTTGTCGGCAGTGATCCCAACGGTGCCTTGGTTGAGATAGAGGCCGCCGGTGAAGGTGTTGTTGGCCTGGAGATTGAGGATGCCTTCCCCCGTTTTGACCAGGGTGACGACGCCGGGGACGGAGTTGTTGGCGACGATGGCGGAGATGTTGAGGGTGCCGCCGTTGGTCACGTTCACGGTGAGGTCGGAAGCGGCGGCATTGCCTGCGGTGAGGGTGCCGTTGGAGATGGCGGTGGTGGTGGCGTCGGCTTTGATCAGACCGCCGTTGTGGATGTTAACGGTGAACCCGTTGAAGTCGGTATCGACGGCGGCGACGTAGCGGACGGTGAGTTCGGCGTCGTTGTTGGTGAGGGTTTGGGTGGCGTTGACGTCGATGTTCCGAAGGGTGGCGACGTTGCTGTCGTAGTTGAAGTCGGTGGCGGTGAAGGCGCGAACGCCGTTGGCCAGGGTGTATTCGGCAAAGCTGTTTCCGACGGTGGCCCAACCGCCGATGAGTCCCGGACCTTGGCCGGTGATGAGGATGGTGGGATCGGTGGCCGCGCCCCCGCCGAGGGTTCCGGCACCGGCTTGGAAGTCGAGAGTGCCGCCGGAGATCTGGCCGACGCCGGAGAGGGTAAGGGTGGCGGTTTGGCCCGCGCCGGGGGTGATCAGGATGGAGCCGGAACCCGTGTTGGCAGTGACGACCCCAACGGTCTCGGTGGAGGGAGCTGCGGCGTTGCCAAGAAATTGGAGCGAGCCGGTGCCGGTGCCGGACCCGAGGGAGATGGCGATCGTATCGCCAAGGCGGT
>CALFVM010000307.1 GCA_937928665.1 uncultured Candidatus Methylacidiphilales bacterium | reverse complement strand
CCTTCGGGCAATCCTCCCTCCCCTTTTGTCCCCAGCCATGAAACCCCCTCGCCCCCTTCGCCTCGGCCTCCCCAAAGGCAGTCTCCAAGACGCCACCCTCGACCTCTTCAAACGTGCCGGCTTCAACATCACCGTCTCCAGCCGCTCCTACAAACCCACCATCGACGACCCCTCCATCGAAGTCCGCCTCCTCCGCGCCCAGGAAATCGCCACCTACGTCGAAGGCGGCTTCCTCGACCTCGGCCTCACCGGTCGCGATTGGGTTGCTGAATCCCGTGCCAAAGTCGACGTCATCACCGACCTCCGCTTCAACAAAGCCACCCGCTCCCCCGCCCGCTGGGTCCTCGTCGTCCCCAACAAGTCCCCGATCACCAAGCCCGCCCACCTTCAGGGCAAGCGCATCGCCACCGAGGCCGTCAACCTCACCCGCGACTACCTCCGCCGCCACAAAATCAAAGCCCATGTCGAGTTCTCCTGGGGTGCCACCGAAGTCAAAGTCCCCGAACTGGTCGATGCCATCGTCGATATCACCGAAACCGGCTCTTCCCTCGCCGCCAACAACCTCCGCATCGTCGATACCCTCCTCGAATCCTATCCCCAGCTCATCGCCAACCGCGCCTACGCCGCCAAACCCGCCCATCGAAAGCAAATCGACACCCTTGCCCTCCTTCTCACCGGTGCCCTTAACGCCCGGGGTAAAGTCGGCCTCAAACTCAACCTCCCCGAAACCCAACTCCCAAGCCTCCTCGCGCGCCTCCCCGCCCTTCGTAACCCCACCATCGCCAAACTCAGCAGCCCTGGCTGGGTCGCCGTCGAAACCGTCATCGACGAAGTCATCGTGCGCGAAATCATCCCCCAACTCAAAGACGCCGGCGCGGAAGGAATCATCGAATATCCGCTGAATAAGGTTGTCTATTAACCAAAACCCTCTTTAATCCACCCCTTTTCCACATCTATGGGTTCTATCAAGAAACGCAGAAAAGCCAAAATCGCCAAGCACAAGCGCAAGAAACGCAGCCGCGCCAGCCGCCACAAGAAGCGTTTGCGCTACAAGTCCTAGCGCGGTAGCGTTCTCCCGTGAGGGAACGTGCGGTCATCTTTACGGTCCTTGCGGCCGTCGGCAGCTTCTTACTGCCCGCCACCGCTCCGGCCCAGGGCTTTGCTCCGTTCGATGCCTCCTCCCCTCTCATCGGTGAGATCGAGGAAGCCTCCTCCCGTGTGTCCACCCCCGCTACCGACCGTCGCGACCGCGCCGCCGCGGCGGCCGCCTTCGCCCTTGGCCAGCACCACGAGGCCAAGGGCGACCTCGCCCTCGCCCGCCAATACTACGAGGCCGCTCGCCATGCCGACCCCGGCCACATCCCCATCACCATCCGCCTTACCTTTCTCGACTTCCGCGCCGGGCTCTATACCGACGGTCTCGACCGCCTGGAGGCCGCCCTTCGCCAAACCGACCAACCCGCCCCCCTCCTCTCCCTCATGGCCTTTGCCTACCTCCAGACCGGCAAACTCGACCTCGCCGAAACCCAAGCCCTCCGCTCCCTTGAAGCTGACCCCGCCCTGGCCGCCAACTACCGCATTCTTGCCTCCGTCTATCGCGACACACTCAAATTCGATCGCATCGACGACCTCCTCACCCGGGCTCTTCGTGCCGACATCCCTGCCGCCCCAGCTTGGATTCGTCTCGGTGACACCTTCGAACAACTCCTCACTCACCATCCTGAATCCAAAATCGCCGCCCTCATCCTTCCCTTCTTCGAAAAAGCAGCCACCCGCGATCCCGACTCCGCACACGCCCACCTCCGCCTCGGCGAAATCGCCCTCCGCGCCGGCACTTTCGGCCCCGCCGCCGACGCCCTCGCCCGCGCCCTCCAACTTGAGCCCCGCCTTGCCAACGCCCGCCAACAACTCGCCTACGCACTCCTCGCCGCCGACCGCCATCGCGAAGCCGCTGAGGCTCTCGAAGCTCTTCTCCAACAGGATCCCGCCGCCACCGCCGTCTATCCCGTCCTCATCGAACTCTACGAGGAACTCCAAGCCTACGCCAAAGCCGCCACCCACCTGGAAACCTGGATCACCCTCAACGTCCCCGAACCCGATCACTTCCTCAACCTCGCTCACCTTCACCTCCGCGCCGATCAGCCCGCCGACGCCCTCAAAGCCGCCGACCGCGGCATCGACCGCTTTCCCAACATCCCCCACCTCCACCTGCTCCGCGCCTTCGCCCTCCGCCAGACCAAAGATCACAACGCCTCCCTTCTTGCCTTCCGCCACGCCGAAAATCTCGCCCGTGGCGACGACCAATTTCTCAACACCTTCTTTTACTTCGAACTCGGTGCTGCCTGCGAACTCGCCGGTCAATACGAAGAAGCCCAACGCCTCTTCCAAAAAGTCCTCGCCATGGACACCGACCACCACATGGCCATGAACTACCTCGGCTACATGTGGGCCGAACGCAAAGTCAACCTCCCCGAAGCCGAAAAACTCATCCAACGCGCCCTCCAATTCGACCACGATAACCCTGCCTACCTCGACAGCCTCGGCTGGGTTTACTTCCAACAAGGCCGCTACGCCGAAGCCCGCACCTACCTCGAACGCGCCCTCAACGGCCTCCCCGACGACCCCATCATCCTTGATCACTACGGCGACGTCCTCCACAAACTCGGCGAAGACGCCCAGGCCATCTCCGCCTGGAAAAAAGCCGCCGACCTCTCCGAGACCCCCGAGCCCATCCGCGCCAAAATCGAC
>CALFVM010000306.1 GCA_937928665.1 uncultured Candidatus Methylacidiphilales bacterium | reverse complement strand
GGCGTCGAGGAGGACGCGGATGGACCGGATGGCGTCGTCGTTACCGGGGATGGGAAACCGGGCAAGGTTCGGGTCGGCGTTGGTGTCGGCGATGGCGACGACGGGGATGTTGAGGCGGGCAGCTTCCTGGACCGCGATGGTTTCGCGGGTGAGATCGACGATGACAAGGCAGTCGGGAACTTTTTCCATTTCTTTGATCCCGCCGAGGTGGCGCTGGATTTTTTGGGCTTCGCGCCGAAGAACACCGAGTTCCTGCTTGGTCATATTTTTGACCTTGGGCTGGTTGTCGAGGCCCTCAATGTATCTGAGGCGGGCGACGCTTTTGCGGATGGTGTTGAGGTTGGTGAGCGTGCCCCCGAGCCAGCGCTCGCTGACGTGAAAGGAGTTCGAGTTTTCGGCGCAGGCCACGACGGCCTCCTGGGCCTGTTTTTTGCAACCGACGAAGAGGACTTTTCCACCCTTGGCGGTCAGGTCCCGGAGGAAGTTGCGAGCGTTCTCAAGTTGTTCGGCGGTTTTATTGAGGTTGATGACGTGGATGCCGTTGCGGGCTTCGAAGATAAAGGGTTTCATCTTCGGGTTCCATTTTTCGGTGCGGTGCCCGAAATGGACGCCGGCCTCGAGGAGGTCTTTAATGTCAGGTTTGGCCACAGTGGGTGATCTTTTTCAGAGTTTAGTACCCGCCAGGGCGGGCTTCCTTTTCTAAGGAATACGGTTGTTGATTTTGTGCCCGTCGCCGGGCGTGGTGGTTTCAAGTCCCGCTCCGTTTTTCGGTGTGGGAAAGTGAAGAGGCTAGTCAGGCGCGAGCACTTGCCAAGCGAAAAGCAAGGACTTGCCTTGGGGCGACCCTTCGATCATTTTCGGAGTGAGATGGCTTACACGGTCGGGGTTGATTACGGGACGAATTCGGTGCGGGCACTGGTGGTGGACTGCTCCAACGGACGGGAACTAGGGACCAGCGTGGTCCCGTATCCGTCGGGGGATCAGGGGGTCTTGTTGGATCCGAAAGACCATCACGTGGCCCGGCAAAGCCCGGCGGATTACTTGCACGGACTGGAAAGCGCGGTCCGCGGAGCACTGGAGGCCGCGCGGCAGGAAGCGGGCTTCGATCCGACGAAAGTTATCGGCATTGGCGTGGATTCGACCGGTTCGAGCCCGATCCCGGTTGACGCGGAAAACCGCCCCCTGGCTCTGACAGCGCGGTGGCGGGACAATCCGAATGCCCAGTGTTGGCTTTGGAAAGACCACACCTCGTTTGAGGAAGCGGCGGCGATCACCCGACTGGCTGCTGAAATCCGTCCCCATTTCCTTGCCAAATGCGGAAACACGTATTCCTCGGAGTGGTTCTGGTCAAAGCTGTGGCATTGCCTGAAAGTCGATCCGGAGGTGTTCCATGCGGCCTTCAGTTGGGTCGAGTTGTGCGATTGGATCCCGGCGGTGCTGGCCGGGGTGCACGACCCGACGACGATCCGGCGCAGCATGTGCGCGGCAGGTCACAAGGCACTTTATCACGAGTCCTGGGGCGGCCTGCCCGATGAGGCATTTCTGGCCCGGTTGGATCCGGCCCTGGCAGCACTTCGACCCCGTTTGTATGACCGGGCGTACGATGCCCGGACTCCAGCCGGTGGGCTTTGCCCGGACTGGGCGACCCGGCTGGAGCTGCGGCCCGGCATCCCAGTCGCAGTGGGTGCCTTCGACGTTCACTACGGAGCGATCGGGAGCGGGATTCGCGAGGGGGTGCTGGTCAAGGCGATCGGCACCTCGACGTGCGACTGCGCGGTGGTTTCGGCCGGGCGAAACATTCCCGACATTCCCGGCATCTGCGGGATGGTTCCGGGCGCAATTTTGCCCGGATTCATCGGAATCGAGGCGGGGCAGTCGGCGGTGGGCGATATTTTCAAGTGGTTTGTGGAACGGTTGTGCGGTGGGGGCGCGGAGCTTTACGCGGAGCTGGAAGCGGAAGCGGCCCGGCTCGTTCCCGGAGAGAGCGGGTTACTCGCACTGGATTGGAACAACGGAAACCGGACCGTACTGGTCGATCCGATGCTGACCGGTCTGATGGTTGGGCAGACGCTTTACACGACCCGGGCAGAGATCTATCGGGCGTTGATTGAGGCGACGGCCTTTGGGGCCCGGGCCATCATTGAGCGGCTCCGTGATTATGGGGTGCCGATGGATCAGGTGACGTGTTGCGGAGGGATTGCTGAGAAAAACCGGTTGTTGATGCAGATTTATGCTGATGTCACTGGCTACACGATGCAGGTGGCCGGATCGGCCCAAGCGGCTGCGCTCGGCTCTGCGGTGGTCGCCGCAGTCCTGGCCGGCCCGGGGGCAGGCGGCCACGCTGGCTTTCCTGAGGCCCAGGCGGCGATGACTTCAGTCAAACCGGCGGCCTACGTGCCCGACCCGCAACGGCAGAGGGTGTACGATCAGCTTTATTCCCTCTACCTGGACCTGCACGACAGTTTCGGCGGTCCCCGCCCGGGCACCGATCTGAGCGGGCTGATGAAGCGGCTCATTGCCATCAAGACCGATGCCCGCCGCTGAGGTCCGTCAGGGTGCGCCCCGAAAAACGGTCAAAAGATAAGCACCCCAAAAAAGGACCAGAAGCACCAGGGAGACAAACACCTTTAAGGCGAGCCCGGCGGCAAAACCCAGCCCGGCACCTAGCCCGGCCCTGGCCGCATCGGCAGGTTCCCGGCGACCGAGGGCAAGCTCCCCGATGACCGCGCCGATCAGAGGCCCGAGGATAAGGCCCGGGATGGAAAAAAAGAGGCCCCCGAGGAGACCAACCCCGGCTCCGATCAATCCCCAGCGACTGGCGCCAAACCATTTGGCACCGAGCACACCGGCGCAAATTTCGAGGATTTGTCCAAGGGCGGCCACGGCGACCATAAGGATCACCACCCACCAGGGGACTGAGAGGGGCGCAAGCCATTTATGGAGCAGGGCAGCTCCGAGGATGAGCGGGGTTCCGGGCAAGCCCGGGATGAAAGAACCGACCAGGCCGACCAGCATGAGAAGCGCGACCAGGGCGAAGAGCAACCATTCCGGCATAAATTGTGGGGGAAAGTCTGCCCCTGGGCTGAGGGAATGTCGATGCCCGAGGATTTTTCTCTCCAGGAAATGAATGGGCTGGCCCTCACGCCCGTCTATGTTAGCCTCTACCAAGCAGATGGGTTATCATTTTATGGAATACGTGCGTCACTTCATCCTGATCGGGTTCAGTTTGGTCGCGGTTTTGACCGCCGGGTTCCTTCCGGACTGTCGGGCTCAGAACAAACCTGCGGCGGCTGAAAGCAGATCGGCTTTTTCCATTCCCTCCCTGGTGGTGGCGCAGTTGCTCGAGCAGGAGCATTATGCCCAGCACCCGATCGATACGAAGACGACTCGGGAATGGGTCACCGGCTACCTCCATGCCTTGGATTATCCCCGGCTGTATTTTTTCCAGAGCGACGTGGATGAGTTCATCAATCAGTTTGCCGCCACCATGGGTGCCGGGGTGAAAAGCGGCGATCTTCAGCCTGCGCATGTGATGTATGCCCGGTTTCGGGAACGGTTAAATGAGCGGCACGCCTGGATTGAGAAACGGTTCACCCAGCCGTTTGATTTTACGGGTACGGCGGACGGGGCCGACACCACGTATAACCCGGACCGTTCCAAGGCTGCGTGGCCCGCCACCCAAGAAGAGGCCGATCAGCTCTGGGACGCCCGGATCCGCTACGAACTGTTGGCCGATCTGCTCAACGACAAGTCGTTGGACGAAGCCATCGCCGAGGTCAAAAAACGCTACGAGCGCAACTTTAAGTTCCTCAATGAACAGGAGGAAGAGGACGTGGTGCAGCATTACCTCAGTGCTCTGACCTCGGTGTTCGATCCGCACAGCCAGTACCTCAGCCCCAGCACGCTGGAAGACTTCGAGATCTCAATGCGGCTCTCCCTCTTCGGGATCGGCGCGGTTCTGACGACGGAGGATGGCTATTGCCTGATCAAAGAAATCGTCCCGGGCGGTCCGGCTGATCTGGACAAACGTTTGAAAGAGAACGACAAAATCGTCGCAGTGGCCCAGGGCGACAACCCGTTCACCGACATCATCGGGATGAAACTTCGCAACGCGGTCAAGCTGATCCGGGGGGAAAAGGGAACGACCGTGCGGCTCCTCGTCATCCCGGCCGATGCGCCCGACCCGTCCGTTCGGGAAGAAATCCGGTTGGTGCG
>CALFVM010000305.1 GCA_937928665.1 uncultured Candidatus Methylacidiphilales bacterium | reverse complement strand
TCGACGATGCGGCCGTGTTCCATGACGAAGATGCGGTCAACGCTGTGGATGGTGGAGAGGCGGTGGGTGACGATGACGGTGGTGGGCCGGTCCATGAGGCGACGCAAGGTGCCCATGATTTCCGCCTCGGTCTCCAAGTCGAGGGCACTGGTGGGCTCGTCTAAAAGGAGAATGGGGGCCCGGCGCAGGAAGGCGCGGGCGATGCCGATGCGCTGCCGTTGGCCGCCGCTGAGCTTGACGCCGCGTTCGCCGACGTGGGTGTCGAAGCCGTGAGGCAGGCTCCGGATGAAGTCGATCGCTTCGGCTTGCTCAGCCGCGGTCTCGATTTCGGCGGCTGTCGCGCCCGGACGACCATAGGCGATGTTTTCCCGAACAGTGCCGTTGAGGAGGAGGGTTTCCTGGAGGACGAGGGCGATGCGAGAACGCACGCTGGCTTTCTTGACGGTGCGAATGTCCTGGCCATCGATCCGGACGGTGCCGGAGTCGGGATCGTAGAAGCGGGGGAGAAGGGAGAGGATGGTGGTTTTGCCCGCGCCGGTCCCGCCAACGATGGCGACGGTTTGACCGGGCTCGACGGTGAGGGTGACCTTGCGAAGAACGGGGTGGTCGCGCTGGTAGCCGAAGGTCACGGCGTCGAGATCAATCCGGCCGGGGCCGGGTTTGAGCCTGCGTGGTTTTTTGGGCTCGGGAACATCGTTGGCGGTGTCGAGGACTTCAAAGACCCGCTGGGCACCGGCGGCGGCACCTTCCATGGCCCAGGCGGTGTAGCTAAGCTGCTCAAGAGGCGCGTAGAGCATGGCGAGATAGGAGAGGAAGAGAACGAGTTCGCCCAAGGTAATCCTGCCTTCCTGAACTTCGAGGGCACCGAAATACAGAAGCAGGGCGGTGCCGAGGGCGGTGACCATGCCGACGACGAGGGTGCTGGTGACATTGGTCAGGGTGAGGCGGAGGTTGGCTCCGAGGGATTCTTCGCACTCACGTTCGAACCGTTCCTGTTCGGACTCTTCCTGACCATAGGCTTTGACGATGCGGATGGCGGTGAGGCTTTCGGAGGCACGGGAAAGGACGTCGCTTTCTTCCTGCTGGAGCTCGGTGGTTTGGCGGCGGATGCGTCCGGCGAAGTAGCCGATGGCGAGCAGGAGGGCGGGGGCGACAAGGAGGGAGAGGAAGCTGAGCTTGGGACTGACCTTGAACATGACAGCAAAGGTGCCGACGAGGGTCAGGACGGAGCCGAGGATGGTGGCGAAGCCGCGGTTGAAAAAAGTCTGAATGGCCTGGGTGTCGTAAGCGACACGGAAGGTCGAGTCGCCGCTGCGCCGGTCGTCGTGGAAGCGGAGGGGGAGGGATTGGAGGTAGGCGTAGAGTTCGGTCCGAACGCGGAGGAGGGCACGGAGGCCAATGTCGATAAGCAGGTAGTTGGTGACGAGGTTGAAGACGCCCCAGAGGATGTGAATGACGACGACGGCTGCGGCAAGGGCAGCGGCCGCGGTGCTTAGGCCGAGGGCGGGACCCCAGCCGGAAAGCTGGTAGAGAGGCCCAGGAGCTTTGAGCACGTCGTCGATCATGAGCGTGACGGGCCAGGGCTTGAGCAGGTTGAGCCCGATGGTGATGACGAGAAGAACGAGCGCGAGAGAGAGCCGCCCGCCGAACGGGCGATAATAGTTGAGGATGCGCCAGTAGAGCTTCACTCAGGCTTTGCGCGATTTGACTGGGACCATGCCGGCGCGGGTAGCGGCAGCGGAAAGGAGGGAGGCGATCCGGTATCGCAGGGCGTAGCCGGTTGCCAGCCAGTAGAGAAGAGCCACCGAGAGGACAGGGACAAGCAGGACGAGCAAGATGGGATAGGCCAGGCCAAAAATAACCGAAGCGGTTGCGGCCAGCCCCCAGAAGACCATGCTAAAGGTCGAGGGGAAGAGGTTATTGCCCGCCCGAGTCAGGCGGCGTCCGTTGGGGTAGATTTCCGTCAGGGTGCGGACCCGGATATGCCACCAGCGGTTAGCGAAAATCTGGATGTCCCAGTTGGACCAACCCGTGTCGAGCGTGTATTTCCACCCCTCCTTGCAAAGCAGGCGTTCGGCTTCGGCGAGCAGGTGTTCCCGAACCTGGCCGCTCTCGCTCCAGAATTGGACGCAGGAAGACTGCAGGAAGGGAGGGGGTTCGTGGGGAAGTTCTTCTTTGGAGAGGGCAACGGAGGCAGGGGTCCGTTTTTCGCGGAGCCAGGTGAAGTAGCGGGCCCATCCCCGAACGAGGGGTTGTGCCAGGGCCAAATAAAAAACCAGAAGCCGAGCCAGGACGCTGTCGAACCTGGGCTCGAGCCGTGCGGTGGCCATGTGGAGCATGGCGGCGAGCAGGGTGGCAGCCACCATGACGAGGGGAAGCATTCGGATTGCCGGCACCTGCCAGGAAATGAACAGGACGATGAGGGAAAGCCCGACCCACTCGAGGCTGCCGACCAAACCAATCCAGTAGGGCTGATGCCCCCGGTAAATGGACTGGAAAAAGCCGGTCCCGAAAACGCCGTGATAAACGACTTCGCGAGCCAGGGAGAACTCGCCCCGCGGCTGTCCGTAGATGGTGCCGCGCCACCGGGCCGAGCCGGAGTTGTCGAAGTAGTTGAGGTGTTTGAAGCGGAGAAGAGCCTCGGCTTCCCCGTAGCCGCCCTGTTGTTTGAAGTAGGTCCGGACGGTGAAGCGGCGGTGGTGCCAGACGAGCGCGGCCGGGCTAAAGCCGATCTTGAAACCCCGCTGCATGATTCGCCAACAAACATCGACGTCGTCGCCGGCTTTCCGGTATTCCGGGTCGAAACCGTTGATCATGTCCAGTGCCCACTTGTGATAGGCCATGTTGCAGCCAGGAACGTGTTCGGCCTCCCGGTCGGTTAAAAGAACGTGACTGGGCGAACCGGGAGAGGCCGCGACACTGGCCTGAATCCAATCGCGGGCCGGAGGCGAGATATTCGGACCGCCGACCGCCGCCCAATCCCCGGTCACCAGGGTTTGCACGAGGAAATAGAGCCAGTCCTTGTCAGCCATGCAATCGGAGTCGGTGAAGGCAACAATCGTTCCCTGGCTGGCGGCGATACCGGTGTTGCGGGCCACGCTGAGGCCGAGGTTCGGTTGTTTGATGTAGCGGACCCAGGGAAAGTCTTTGGCGATGGCCTCGGTGTTGTCGGTCGAGCCGTCGTCAACTAGGATCACTTCGTAGTCCGGATAGTTCAGTTCGCGCAGAGACTGAAGACAATCGCGCAGGGTTGGTGCTCCGTTATAGGAACAGACCACGACGGAAGCTTTCGGTGTCTCGGGCAGCGGGTATTTTTCGGCCACCGAACCGCCGAGAGGAATGATTTTGGATTGGATCTTTTCGTAGGCGGGCTTGGGCGACCGGTCGCGCCGGACCAGACCGAAGGCCCAGTCGTTCACTTCGATCCCGTTGGTGAACCATTCGTCGGTCCATGAAAAAATAATGGTTCCGGCCGCGCCCGCCCGGAAGACCGCGCTGTAATGCTGTTCGAGGAGGTGGGCCTGTTCCTCTTCGGAATGGCGGATGGTGTCCATCCCGAACTCGCCGAGGACCAGGGGCTTG
>CALFVM010000304.1 GCA_937928665.1 uncultured Candidatus Methylacidiphilales bacterium | reverse complement strand
GGTGGAAGCGCGAACGGTCCAGCCTTTGTTCGTGACCCACCTGCCCAAGGAGTTGGTGCCGCTGGCCAAGGCGAATCGGGAGGATCCGACGGTGGTGGATGTGTATGAGTTGCTGATCAACGGGCAGGAGATTTCACCCGGATATAGTGAGCTAAATGATCCACTGACGCAGCGACAGAGGCTGGTGGAGCAAGCGGGTGAGGAAGTGCAGAAGCTGGACGAGGATTTTCTAACGGCCCTGATGCACGGGATGCCGCCGGCCGGGGGGTTGGGGCTGGGAATTGATCGGCTGGTCATGTTATTGACCGGGGCGGAGTCGATTCGGGACGTGATTTTGTTTCCGTTGATGCGTCCGAAGGAAAGCTGAGCCGCGTTCGGCACAGGAGAGGGGGGACGGAGGATGACTCGGGGGTTTAACGAGGGGATGCCGCCGAAGGTCTGGAACGTGTGGGTGTTCCAGATTTTTAATTCGATCTCGTTTACGATGGTGCTGGGTGCGCCGATTCTGCTTTACTTTAAGCGGCTGGGTGCATCGGCCACGATTCTTGGGATCGTCATCGCGCTTTCACCGCTGTTGAACACGCTGCAGATTCCGGCGGCCCGCTATGTGGAGCGGGTGGGGTATAAGCGGTTTGTCATCAGCGGGTGGACAGCGCGGTGCTTCTTTATTCTGGCGATGGCCGGGGTGGCTTTGCTGCCGGAGCAGATTGATGCGATGACGCGGATGGGACTGATGTTGTTCCTTCTGATTATTTACAACGCGCTGCGGGGGATTTCGGTCTGTGGGTTTATGCCGTGGATTGCTCAATTGGTCCCAGAGCAGGTCCGGGGCCGATTTGTTTCCCTGGAACAGATGGCGGGGCAGGGTGCCGTGGTGGTGACCATGCTGGTGGTGGCCTGGTATTTGGAGGCGGACGGGACGACGGCACCGTTCGCGCCGCTGTTTTTGATGAGTTTTTTCGCCGGGCTGGTCAGTCTGCGATTTCTGCACCGGGTTCCCGACGTGCCGGTGCCGGAGAGCTGTTCAAGTGCCGAGCCGGTGCCGTGGGGGAGGATGATCCGGTTTGCGCCGTTCCGGCGTTTGGTGCGGCAGAATGCAATTGTGCTCAGTGCGTATGGCGGGGGCGCGGTGCTGATTCTGCCGTTGTGCCGGGACAAGTTTGGCATGAGTGATTCGGACTTTTTGATGATGAACGTTGCAGGAGGCGTTTTCTTTGTGGGGGCCTGTTGGGTGTTGGGCAAGGCGGTCGATTTTACGGGGAGTCGCCCGATGCTGGTGACGATGTGCGGGATTCATGCCATTCATTTTGCCGGTTGGGGGCTGGTGGGTGCTGGCGTGCTGCCGTTTACTTGGTCGGTAATTCTGTTTCAGGCGTTCACCTGGTCGCTGGGGTTCGCCATGTTCATGATTGCCAACACCCGACTGGCCATGGCGATTGTGCCGGCTCTGGGCCGGAGTCACTTCTTTGCGGTGTTTTCGGTGGCCCACAGCCTGGTGGGGGGCGTGAGTCCGATTTTTTGGGGCCTGTTGCTGGATACCATGCAGGGAACGATGGTGGAGGTTGGGGGCGTGGAGATGAACCGGTTCAGTCTTCTTTACCCGATTTTGACGGTCATCATGTTAGCGGGTTTGGCCGCGCTTAAACCCGTTCAGGAAGCCAAAGCGATGAAGACGGAGGATTTTTTGCGCCAACTTTTTGTGGAATCACCGGTCCGGGCCATTTCCCGAATCTGGCACCGGCAAAGAGTCCCATGAAGGCACTCCGAATGTGGATTCGTCAGGTTTTCCTGCCGACGCTGGCGGGAGTTCTCTTGGCCTGCTGGGGGCGGACCCTGCGGATGGAGTTTGTGGATTCAGCTGGGGAAAGGGACTGGGGTCCGGAAGGACAGGCACTGCTGGCGTTCTGGCATAACCGGATTCTGGCTCTGCCTCCGTTCTATGCGCGTCATCTCCCGCACCGTCCGATTCATGTCATGATCAGTTTAAGCCGGGACGGGCAATGGATCAGTGATGTGATCCGGTGGTTCGGGCTCCGGTCGGTGCGGGGTTCCACCTCCCGGCACGCGGTGCGGGCAGGGAAAGAGATGCTGGATGTTCTGGCGGAGCGCGGCAACTGGGGCGCGGTGACGCCGGATGGGCCGCGGGGGCCGGTTTACTCGATGGGGGCGGGCTTAGTCCAAATCGCAGCCCTGAGCGGGGTGCCGATTGTGCCGTTGAGGGTGGATGCCGAGCGGAAGTGGGAGCTGCGGTCCTGGGATCGGTTTCAGATTCCATGGCCCTTCAGTCGGGTCCGCTTCACCCTCTGTCCGGCGATCCAGGTTCCGCCCGATCCGAGTGAAGAGGTCTGTCGGGAGGTGAGCGAACAGGTTGCGGCGGCCCTCGGGCGACACGCTTGACCAGACGAGTGGGGACGCCATTGTCCTTGTTTTTCATGAATGCGTTGGCACGGGCAAAAAAGGTCTTTGACCTGGAACTGGGCGCGATCCGGCAGGTTCGAAACCGGATTGGTCCTGAGTTTGCCCTTGCCGTTGATCTTCTCGTGGGCTGTGTTTCGGCCAGTCACAAGATCATTGTCAGCGGCGTGGGCAAGTCCGGCCATATTGGCCACAAGATTGCGGCGACTCTGACCAGCACGGGCGCGCCGGCGGTCATTCTGGATGCGTCGGATGCGGTCCATGGGGATTTGGGCGTGCTGGGCCGGGGGGATGTGGTGATTCTGTTGAGTTACAGCGGGAGAACGGACGAGTTAATCCAGTTGGTGCCCCACATCCGACGATTTGAGAACAGGATCATAGCCTTGACCGGCAATCCGGCCTCGCCGGTGGCGACCTTGGCGGATGTGCACCTGAACATCGCCGTTAGTAAAGAGGCCTGCCCGTTGAATCTGGCACCGACGTCGAGCACAACGGCCATGTTGGTGATGGGAGACGCTCTGGCCATGGTGTTGTTGGAGGCGCGGGGCTTCAAGCGCGAGGATTTTGCGAGTTTTCATCCCGGGGGGACAATTGGGCGGAACCTGTTGCTGACAGCGGCTGATGTCATGCGGCCGCTTTCCCAGGTGGCGGTATGTCGGACGACAGATCCGGTCGATACAGCCTTGCGGGAAATTTCAGCCAAGCGCTGCGGGGCGGCTATTGTGAC
>CALFVM010000303.1 GCA_937928665.1 uncultured Candidatus Methylacidiphilales bacterium | reverse complement strand
CCCCTGTTCAAGTGCCTTATCCCACGCCTCGCGGGCCGCCTGCCGAAGCTCCGCCGGACAGGTCGGATCGATCCGGTCGACATGGTCCCGATGACGCGCAATGACCTCCAGCATCGGCCCCACATTGTCCTTTGCCACCGGATCAGGCACCGTGGCGCACCGGGCGTCCCGGAACCCCGGAAATGGCCCCACGTGAGCGGCCATCTCCGCACTCACCGCATAGGCAGTCCCCGTCATGACCGCCGTGATCGCCCCCGCCAGACCCCGCCCCTCATTCGAATCATAGCCGTGCCCACAACTCATAATTAGCGAGCCAAGATTCGCGTAGCCGAGTCCGAGCGTTCGGAAAATGTGGGAATTGGTCGCAATGGCCTCGGTCGGGTAAGACGCGTTATCGACCAGAATTTCCTGCGCCACAATAAAGATCCGGACCGCCCGCCGGAACCGCTCCACATCAAAGCTTCCATCCGGACGCTTGAACCGCATCAGGTTGAGCGAAGCCAGGTTACAGGCGGTGTCGTTGAGGAAGAGATATTCCGAGCACGGGTTGGTCGAGTGCTGCCGCCCGGTTCCTTTACAGGTGTGCCACGTATGGATGGTGTCGTCGAACTGCATCCCCGGATCCCCACAGGTCCACGTCCCCTCCGCAATGAGTCGGAACAACTCCCGCGCATTTTTTTTCTCCACCGGTTTCCCATCCCGCACCGCCCGCGTCCACCAATCGCCCCCGGCCACAGCCGCTTCCATGAACGCATCGCTCGCCCGGACCGACAGGTTTTCGTTTTGATACATGACCGACCCGTAAGCCTCGCCGTTAAAACTCCCGTCGTAGCCCTGCTCAATCAGTGCCCATGCCTTCTTCTCCTCGTTGAGCTTCGCCACGATGAACTCCTCAATATCCGGATGCCAATCCTTCAGCGTGTTCATCTTGGCCGCACGCCGGGTCTTGCCTCCCGACTTCACCACATTGGCAATCTGATCATACACCTTCAGAAACGAGAGCGGCCCGCTCGGACGCCCGCCCCCGCTCATCTTTTCCCGGGTCGAACGAATGGTCGAAAGATCCGATCCCGTGCCGGAACCAAACTTGAAGAGCATCGCCTCACTCCGCGCCAGCTCCATGATCGATTCCATGTTGTCTTCGACCCCCTGAATAAAGCAGGCCGAGCACTGCGGATATTCATACTGGGTCGATGCCCGTTCCGCCCGGCCCGTTGCGCGATTGTAGAAAAAGTTTCCCCGGCCCGACTCTTTCCCAATCCCATACTGGTGATGCAGCCCGACATTGAACCAAACCGGCGAGTTGAATGCCCCGTGCTGCTGCAAACACAGCCAACTCAAATCATCATAAAACGCTTCCGCATCCGCCCCCGATGCAAAATAACCATCTGCCACCCCCCAATCCGTAATCGTCCGGGTCACCCGATGAATCAACTGCCGGATCGAATGCTCCCGACCCCCTCGCCGCGGATCAAAACCCTGCGCCGCGTCCCCGTAAAAATACTTGGACACCGCTATCTTGGTCGCCAACTGACTCCACCCCTTCGGCACCTCCACGTTCTCCTGCTTGAAAATCACCTTGCCGCTGTCATCGGTAATCTCCGCCGTCCGCGTCTCCCATTCCACCGTCTCGAACGGCCCCTTCCCTTCCGGGCAAAAAAACCGCTCAAACCGTAGCCCTCCCGCCTTTGCCCGAACCCGCTTTTTCGCCCCACGCTTGCCCGGTTTTTCGGACGCTAACAATCGGGTTCGAGCAGTCGGGGCAACAGCCATAAAAATCTCCTTAAAAAAGCGGGAATACCGCCATTAGCTTTATTAATTCCAAGACCCTGTGGATTCGGCTCGAACGAATACCCACACCATACAGGGGCTCAAAGGCGAATGCTGACACTACTAATTGTGGTGTCAATCCGATTCTGGCCCCGCCACTGCCCAAGTCACGCCCCGGCTGTGCGCGCCACCCAACCCCACGCCGCCCCCGCCAAGGCCAACGCCAACCCGCACGATGGCAGCCAGAAAACAAACCCAACCGCCGCCACCAACAGCAGCCCGGCCGCACCCTTGGCCCCCAACGCCGTCCACCGTTCCAACCGGTGTCGGGACCGAAAATCCACCTCCGGAACCGCCTCAAACATACGCCTCCCTTCCAGCCAAAAAGGCCCGGACCAAAAGTCGCCGTTGCAATCCACCCAGCGAGTGTTGCTCCCGCCGCGTTTCCCGTTGAGGATCGACCGCCTGGCCACAATGAAGGCAACGCCCCCGGTTGGCCTGCCAGTCAGCCCCGTTCATGTCCCCGCTGCAGTGCGGGCAGTAGATGTAGGTTTCGTTCATCGCGCCTCATCCTGCCAACCCGGGTCAGACATTTACTGTCCTAGGGTCAATTATTTTTTCCGAACGCGACAAACCCATCGCCCCCGCCTATCCTCTCCCCGTGAACAACCCCGCCACTCTCCCCCTCGAGGACACCTTCGCCGATATCCTTACCAAAGCCGCCCGCAGCCAGGGTCTCGAGGCCAGCCTTCCCCCTTCTCTCGCCACCGGCCTCTGGGACCCGGTCGCCGCCGAGACGGCCTGCCGCGCCCTCGGTCTCTCCTTTCCCGCCCTGGCCGCCATCGCTGAAGGCCGTTGGCGCCCCAACCCAGGCACCTTGCCCGAGGGGTTGCTTGCCTACACCACCCCCTTCGGCGAGATGACCGTCAACGCCTACCTCGCTTGGGACCCGACCACCGCGGAGGCCGCCGCCTTTGACACCGGCGGGGACGCCTCCGCCATGCTGGAAGACATCGCCCGGCGCGGGCTCACCCTCAAACTCCTCCTCCTCACCCACACCCACGGCGATCACATTTTCGACGTGGACCGTGTGGTGGAAAAAACCGGTTGCCGCGTGCTGGCACCGGAAGCCGAGCCATTCTCCGGAGCCGACCCCATCCGACCGGGAGAAACCGTTGCGCTCGGCGGACTCCAGATCGAAGCTCGCGCCACGCCGGGCCATTCCCCCGGCGGGACAACCTATGTCCTTCACGGTCTGCGCAGCCCGGTCGCGATCGTGGGGGATGCCATCTTCGCCGGCTCGGCCGGAGGCATCCGGGGCGATCACGTCGCCGCCCTTGAGGCCGTCCGGCGTGAAATCCTTTCCCGCCAGGACAACACCCTGCTCTGCCCGGGCCACGGCCCCCTCACCACCGTCGGGGAGGAACGCGCCCACAACCCCTTCTTCGCGTGAACTCAGGTAACCTCCCCCGCGTCGGATTCGTCGGCATCGGACGGATGGGCGCCAACATGGCTCGCCGCCTGCGCGACCGGGGCTACCCCGTGGCCGCTGTGGCCGATGCCCGATCCGACGTTGCCGTTGCGCTGGCCGACGAGATTGGTGCGACTGCTCCCGAGTCACTTGCCGTCGTGACCGCTTCGGCTGACCTCATCTTCACCGTGGTCTCTGACGATGACGCCATGCGAAGCATCTTCGCCCTCTCCGGCGATTCCCTCCTGACCGGTGCCGCCGGGAAAGTTTTCGTCAATTGCGCCACC
>CALFVM010000302.1 GCA_937928665.1 uncultured Candidatus Methylacidiphilales bacterium | reverse complement strand
CGTCGGCCTCGACTACCTCAACCTCGACCGCGGTGCCCCCACCCTCTCCGGCGGCGAATCCCAACGCATCCGGCTGGCCGCTCAAATGGGCTCCAATCTCCAGGGCGTCCTCTACGTCCTCGACGAACCCACCATCGGCCTCCATCCCCGCGATAACGAACGCCTCCTCAGTTCCATGCGCGACCTCAAATCCCGCGGCAACTCGCTTATCGTCGTCGAGCATGACGAAGACACCATCCGCGCTGCCGATCACATCATCGACCTCGGGCCCGGCGCGGGCATCCACGGTGGCCACGTCGTGGCCCAAGGCAGCCCCGCCCGACTCGCCCGCCAGAAAAACTCCCTCACCGCCCAAGTCCTTGGCTCCCCCCTCCAACATCCAGCTTCCGGCAGTCGCCGTTCCGTTGATCCTGCCGTCGCCCGCCTCCGCTTCACCGGTCTGAGCGAAAACAACCTCCGCAACCTCGCCATCGACATCCCTCTCGGACGCCTCACCGTCGTCACCGGCGTCAGCGGCTCCGGCAAGAGCACCCTCATGCGGAAATGCGTCCTCCCGCTCCTCCGCGACGCCATGGCAAAACCCGCCGCCCGCCGCCTTTCCCGCAAAAGCGGCCCGACCCTGCAGCCCGATGCCCTCCCCCACCAGGTCATCGAAGTCGATCAATCGCCCATCGGCAAAAACAGCCGCTCCACCGTTGCCACCTACCTCGGCATCATGGACGCCCTCCGCAATCTCTTTGCCACCCTTCCCGAAAGCCGCCTGCGCGGCTTCACCCCCGGCCACTTCTCCCACAACGCCGGCCCAGGTCGCTGCCCTGCCTGTCAGGGCCTCGGCATCCTCAAAGTCGAAATGCCTTTCATGCCGCCCGTCTTCGTCCCCTGCGAAACCTGCGGAGGAAAACGCTACCGCGATGAAGTCCTCGCCGTCACCTACCGGGACCTCTCCATCTTTGACGCCCTCGAACTCTCCGTCACCGAAGCCTCCGAACGCTTCGACGGCATCCCCGCCATCGCCTCACCCCTCCGCCTCCTCCAGGAAACCGGCCTCGGCTACCTTAAACTCGGCCAATCCAGCCCCACCCTCTCCGGCGGCGAATCCCAGCGCCTTAAACTCGTCGCCGAACTGGCCGCCTCGCTCGACCCCCGCGCCCTCCTCCGCCAGGCCGCCCGCGGTGCCAGCCCCTTTAATTTTTACCTCCTGGAAGAACCTTCCGTCGGCCTTCACCTCGCCGATGTCGAACGCCTCGCCGCCATGCTTCACCGCCTCGTCGACGCCGGCCACACCGTCGTCGTCATCGAACACAACCTCGACCTCATCGCCGAAGCCGATTACCTCCTCGACCTCGGCCCCGAAAGCGGTCCCGGTGGCGGCCAACTCATCGCCAGCGGCCCCCCTGAAACCGTCGCCCGCTGTAAAAAAAGCCACACCGCCCGCTACCTGGCTCCCTTCCTCGCACGATCCCAGCCGACCCGGTAAGCCTCGGCACTCGTCCCAGGCCGGATCAGCCCGGTCTTATTTCTGATGATTTTGCCCTAAAGATTTCTGCTCGGTCATGGTCTGAAACCTGCTCACCAAGGATGAACAGCTTTCTAACCATGAACCATGAGCACGCCGAAGATTTCCCCCTGTTCTTGTGCTCCCGGAAATTGTGCCGACCCGGCTCAATGTCCGCAAAACTCCCCCCTACCCGTTCCGTTTGACTGGGACGCTGTTCCTGCACCCGTTTGCCGGGTGATTGAAGAACTGCGCCTCCTCTACAAAGTCGCCAGCACCTTGCAAAGCGGGGAGAATTTGCACACCGTTTTGGAAGGAGCCCTCGGCGCGGTTTCCCAATCCCTCGGCCTTTATCGGGGCAGCTTGCGGATTCTTAACCGGGCGGAAAACGCGCTCCATCTTGAACTCGATTTCGGACTGCCCGCCGCGGAGGTGTGTCCCGACTGCGCCAAAACAGAGGAATTGCTTGCGACGCTCTGCGCTAAAACCGGAGAACCTCACCTCGTCCCGGACCTCCCGAAATCGACCGCTCCCTTTCCCTCGTGGGACGAGGAGAAATGGAAGGCCGTCACCGTGGACTCGCACTCCACCAGCCTCATCAGCGTCCCGGTCATGGACGGGGCGGAAACGTTTGGCACGCTGGCTTGCGTCTCCCGCTCCCTCAGCCCGGAGGGATTAAAGGCGAACCTGCGCCTCCTGATTCTGGTTGCCCAATTGGTCGCCCAGGCTGTTCGGCTTCGCCAACATGCCCGCGAACAGGTGGACTACCTCCGCCAGGAAAACGAAAGGCTTCAGGAACAGCTCCAGCGACAAATCCGTCCCGAGAACATGATCGGTAACTCCCGGGCCATGCAGACGGTTTATTATTCCATCGAACAGGTCGCCTCCAGCAACACCACCGTTCTCATCCGCGGCGAAAGTGGAGTTGGTAAAGAGTTAGTCGCTCATGCCCTTCACCGCCAAAGCCCCCGCGCCCGGCAGGCCTTTGTCAAAGTCAACTGTGCCGCGTTGCCCGAAAGTATCGTGGAAAGCGAACTCTTCGGCCACGAACGGGGTGCCTTCACCGGCGCCATCGCCATGCGCAAAGGACGCTTCGAACTCGCTCACCGCGGCACCATTTTCCTGGATGAAATCGGTGAGCTACCCATTCAGACCCAGGCTAAACTGCTTCGGGTTCTCCAAGAACGGGAGTTGGAACGGGTCGGCGGCACCGAGACGGTCCGGGTCGATGTCCGGGTGATCGCCGCCACCAATCAGCCCCTCGAAAAATACGTGGAGGAAAGCAAATTCCGACAGGATCTCTATTATCGAATCAATGTCTTTCCCATTTACGTCCCGGCCCTGCGTGAGCGCAAAACCGATATCCTCGAGTTGGTCAATTTCTTCATCGAAAAATACAGCACCGCCACCGGTAAGGACATCCGTCGCATTTCCACTCCGGCCATCGACATGCTCATGGCCTACCACTGGCCCGGCAATGTTCGGGAATTGGAGAATTGTATTGAGCGCGCAGTCATTCTCGCCCGGGACGACGTCATCCACGGCTACCACCTCCCGCCTACCTTGCAAATGCCATCCAGCAACCCTCCCGATGCACGCTCCACCCTGAAAGCAGCCGTCGAAGGCTTTGAACGCGAACTTATCATCGACGCGCTCAAAGCCCACCACGGCAACATGGCAGCCGCAGCCCGCCAACTCGGCATGACCGAGCGGATCATGGGCCTGCGGGTGAAAAAGTATCAAATTGATCTCCGACGGCTGGAGCCGTGACGAACTCCGGGCCGCCACCGAATGTCTTTTCCCTGTGCAATCGCCCGCCCTGGGCCATTGCGTCTGTGGATTTTCAGGACAACCCCACGCCCCTGACCATCGGCACCACCCGCCAGGACAACCGGCGGCTCTTTGACCAACTCGACCACATCCCCTCTGCCGCGCACCGGGGAGAAATTTTTCACGATTACGTCAGCGTGAAGTTTGCCCTCCATCAGTGGGATCAGTTCAACGGAACGTCCCGCAGCAGCCTGCGCAACAGCTACGTTCGCTTCCTCCGTGGCTGGCAGGTCGATGCCAACTCCCCGGAAGGTGCGGTGCTCAAAGGCTGGGTTGACAGCCGGATCGGAATCTCGCCCACGTTTCACTACACTCCGCTCACCACCCACGAAGCCCGCTTCCGCTATGCCCTCGACCGGGTCCGCGGCTCCGCCCGGACCAACGCCATCCACCTCCAACTCGATCTCCTCTTCGAGTTCTGCCAATACGAACTGGCCCTCCGCCATCCTTCCACCCGTTGGCTTACCCTCTACCGCGGCACCTTCGCCGCCCAGGACTACCCCCGCCCTGAGGCCCAGGACAATCTGGTTCAGATGAACAACCTCTCCTCCTTCACCAGTGACCCGGACTGCGCCTGGGAATTCGGCTCCACCGTGTGGGAAGTGCAGGTGCCCCTCTCCAAAATCTTTTTTTTCAGCGGCCTCCTTCCAGACCGCTTGCTCTGGGGCGAATCCGAATACTTGGTCATCGGCGGTTATTTCCGCGTCCGGCCCCTCCGTTGACCCCGCGCGAGCACACCATCGCGTAGCTCCTCAGGCCCAATCCGACAAAGATGTCGGACCCTTTGGCAACTTTCTTTCCCATCGTTTTCTCCGGAACTAATTCAGATCCAATACCTTACTCAGCCTGATTCACCCGTCCCGGCAGGCTGGCACAGAAGATGAACACTCCTCAGACGCAACCTTAACCTCAACCTACTCAAACCTATGCGAAAAATTGCAATCTATGGAAAAGGGGGGATTGGAAAATCCACCACCACCCAAAACACCGTGGCCGGCCTGGTCGAAATGGGCCGCAAAGTCATGGTCGTCGGCTGCGATCCCAAAGCAGACTCCACCCGCCTCCTCCTCGGAGGTCTCGCCCAGAAAAGTGTTCTCGACACCCTCCGGGAGGAAGGCGAGGACGTCGAACTGGAAGACATCCGCTCGGAGGGCTTCTGCAAATCCCTCTGTGTCGAATCCGGCGGTCCGGAGCCCGGCGTCGGATGTGCCGGTCGCGGCATCATCACCTCGATCAACATGCTGGAGCAACTCGGCGCCTACGAAGAATCCGTGGGCCTGGATTATGTCTTCTACGACGTGCTCGGCGACGTGGTCTGCGGTGGCTTCGCCATGCCCATCCGCGAGGGCAAAGCTGAGGAAATCTACATCGTCTGCTCCGGCGAAATGATGGCGATGTATGCCGCCAACAACATCTGCAAGGGCATTGTTAAATTCGCCAAGACCGGAGCTGTCCGCCTCGGAGGTCTCATCTGCAACAGCCGGAAAGTGGACCGCGAGCGGGAACTCATTGAGGAACTCGCCTCTCGTCTCGGCACGCAAATGATCCATTTCGTGCCCCGGGACAACGATGTCCAGCGGGCCGAAATCAACCGCAAAACGGTTATTGAATGGAACCCCGAGGTGCCTCAGGCCAACGAATATCGCACCCTGGCCAAGGCCATTGAAGGCAACACCAAGAAAGTGATTCCCACCCCGTTGGAAATCGAGGAACTCGAATCCCTGCTGATGGAATACGGCCTCTTTAGCTAATCGCCGCAGAACGTTATCAACCCGAACCAGGAACTCACAGCCATGACCACGGAAACACAACCCACCGAGAGTGGCGACATCGCAGCCATCGAAGGCGTCACGCCCGAGCAACTGCGCGCGCAACTACTCGATGGCCTGCCCTCGAAAACCCAGCGCAAGCGCGCCAAGCAAGTCCTCGTCAACGATCCCGACTCACCTCCCGAAATCGGCGCCAACTCCCGCACCATTCCGGGCATCATCACCCAGCGTGGATGCACCTATGCCGGCTGCCGGGGCGTGGTCATCGGCCCAATTCACGACATCCTCCACATCACTCACGGCCCGGTGGGCTGCGGTTACTACTCGTGGATGACTCGGCGGAACCTAGCCCGGCCCAAACCGGGCGAGACCAACTTCATGCAGTATTGCATGACCACCGACATGCAGGAGGATCACATCGTCTTTGGCGGTGAGAAACGCCTGGCCGAAGCCATCCGCGAAGCCTACCGCATCTTCAAGCCCAAGGCGATCTCGGTCTATGCCACCTGCCCGGTGGGGCTCATCGGCGACGACATCCACGCCGTCTGCCGCCAGGCCAAGGAGGAGTTGGGGATCAATGTCTTTGGGTTCTCCTGCGAGGGCTACAAGGGCGTCAGCCAATCTGCCGGTCACCACATCGCCAACAACGGGGTCTTCAAACACATGGTCGGCCTGGACGATACCCCGGTCGAAGCACCCTACAAAATCAACATCTTCGGCGAATACAACATCGGCGGGGATGCCTGGGAAATTGATACCCTGCTTCAAAAATGCGGGATCAAGGTGCTGGCCACCCTGAGTGGCGATGTCTCCTACGATCAGATCACCCAATGCCACCAGGCCGACCTCAACGTCGTCATGTGCCACCGCTCGATCAATTACATGGCCGAGATGATGGAGAAAAAATTCGGCATCCCGTGGTTTAAGGTCAACTTCCTCGGTGCTCAATCCACCGCCAAGTCGCTTCGGAAAATCGCTCAGTTCTTCGGCGACAAAGTGTTGATTGACCGGGTCGAGGAAGTCATCGCGGCCGAAATGGCCGCCGTGCGCCCGGTCCAGGAGGAAATCAAAGCCAAGCACCAAGGCAAAAAAGCCGCCCTCTTTGTCGGTGGCTCCCGGGCACATCACTACCAGGACCTCTTTGCCGACATTGGGATTACCACTGTGTCCGCTGGCTACGAGTTCGCCCACCGCGACGATTACGAAGGCCGCGATGTCCTGCCGAACATCAAGATTGATGCCGACAGCCGCAACATTGAGGAACTCGACGTCGAGCAAGACCCGGTGCGGTTCCGTCCGCGCATCTCGCCCGAGGCCAAGGCCAAGCTGGTCGAAGCCGGGTTCACCTTCTCCGACTACCAAGGGATGATGCGCGAGATGAAGAAGCGCGCCCTGGTGATTGACGACATCAGCCACCACGAACTCGAAACGCTGATCAAAACCTGGAAGCCCGACATCATCGGCTCCGGCATCAAGGACAAGTTCATCATCGAGAAGATGGGCGTGCCTTGCAAACAACTCCACTCCTACGACTACGGTGGTCCCTACGCCGCCTTCACCGGCGCGATCAATTTTTACAAAGAAATTGACCGCATGCTCTCAACCAAAGTCTGGAGCTTCGTTGTTCCACCCTGGAAAAACTGAACCCGCCACCCTGAAAGACCCATCCTATGCTCAACTCAACAACTGCCACCATTTCCGAGCGCAACGCGCTCGTTGTGAATCCCGCCAAAACGTGCCAGCCCATCGGCGCGATGTATGCCGCCCTCGGCCTGCACAGTTGCATGCCACACAGCCACGGCTCCCAAGGCTGCTGCGCCTACCATCGGAGCCAGCTCACCCGGCACTTCAAAGAACCCGTCGCAGCCACAACCAGTTCCTTCACCGAAGGAGCCTCGGTCTTCGGCGGCCTGGCCAACCTTCAACAGGCTCTGGTCAACATCTTCGGCATTTACAACCCCGACATCGTCGCGGTTCACACCACCTGCCTTTCGGAAGTGATCGGAGATGACATCCCGACCATCATCAAAAAGTCCCGCGAAGAAGGCAAAATTCCCGAAGGCAAAGTCGTCATCCACGCCAACACGCCAAGCTTCGTAGGCTCGAATGTGACCGGCTTCGCCAACATGTGCACCGCCTTTGTCACGTATCTTGCGGAAAAATCGGGAGCCGAGGCCACACCCACCAATGTCTTCCCCGGCTGGCTCGATCCTTCCGATATGCGCGAGATCAAACGCCTGGCCGCCGAGTTGGGGGCACCGATCACCCTCTGCCCGGACACCTCGGATGTCCTTGATCTGCCACAGACGGGCATCTACGAGATGTATCCCAAAGGCGGCACGACGCTGGCGCAGCTCAAAGGTCTGGGGGACAGCCCGCGCACAATCGCCCTTGGCAAATTCACCGCGCACCCTGCCGCCGAAGCCCTGGAGAAAAAGTGCGGCGTGCCGTTCGACGCGCTCGACGCCCCGATCGGCCTGACCAACACCGATCTCTTCATTGACGCGCTGCGCCAAGCCGCCGGGGTGGAAGTGCCCGCCTCGATTGAAGCCGAACGCGGGCGCTTGCTCGATGCGATGTCTGACATCGGCCAATACTTCCACAACGTCCCCGTGGCCATCTTTGGCGACCCGGACACGGTGATTGCGGTCACCCGCTACGCCCTTGAACTAGGCATGGTGCCCAAATACGTCTTTACCGGCGCTACTGGCAAAGCCTTCGAGAACCGCGTCCACGAGTTGCTCGACGGACCCTGTCCGGCGGCCATTGTCAAAGCCCAGGCCGATCTCCTCGAGTTGCACGAGCGGATCAAAGGCGACCCGGTTAAGCTCATCATCGGCAACACCCACGGCAAACACATCGCTCGGGCCGAGGACATCCCGCTGGTGCGCGTGGGCTTCCCCATCCTCGACCGGGTGGGCCACCGCCTCTTCCCCACGGTCGGCTATCGTGGCGCCATGCGCCTGCTGGAGAAGTTCAGCGACGCCCTGCTCGATCACCACGACCGCACCTGTGCCGAGGAGTGGTTCGAGCTAGTGCAGTAACCGATCCGACGAATCCGACCAATCCGACCGAACTCCACCCGCCATGCCTAACATCGCCATCCTCGAAGAACGCCAAGCCCAGGTCCTCCGCAAGGAGGATCCGGGCCAGGTGGCGTGCGGGAAACGGAGCGTGGCCGGCTCGGTCTCCCAACGGGCCTGTGTGTTCTGCGGTTCGCGCGTGGTGCTCTATCCCATTGCGGATGCCCTCCACGTGGTGCATGGACCCATCGGGTGCGCGGCTTATACCTGGGACATCCGCGGTGCCCAGTCCAGCGGCCCGCAACTGCACCGCAACAGCTTTTCCACCGACCTGCAGGAAAAAGACGTGATCTTCGGCGGCGAGAAAAAACTCACCGCCGCCTTGCGGGAACTCATCGCCGCCACTCGGCCCAAAGCCGCTTTTGTTTATTCCACCTGTATCGCTGGGATCATTGGCGATGACGTGCCCGCCGTTTGCAAGTCCCTTACCGTCGAGCTGGGCCTGCCGGTGATTCCCGTGGAAAGCCCCGGTTTTTCCGGGACGAAGAAAGACGGTTACCGTGCCGCCTGCGATGCGATCTATCAACTCGTCGGCACTGGCGACACCTCAGAGATCGGCCCGCACAGCATCAACCTCCTCGGCGAATTCAACATTGCCGGAGAAACCTGGCTGATGAAGGACTATTTCCGCCGCATCGGGATCGAAGTCGTTTCCTGCATCACTGGAGATGGACGCGTGGACGAAATCCGCCGCTGCCACGGAGCCAAGCTCAATCTCGTCCAATGTTCCGGCTCGATGATGCACCTGGCCCAGCGTCTGGAACGTGACTATGGCATCCCTTTCCGGCGAGTTTCCTTCTTTGGCATCGAGGACACGGCGGCCGCCATCTATGATGCCGCCTCAATCTTCGGCAATCCGGAGATCGAACGCCGCGCCCGCGATCTCGTCGGCCAGGAACTCGCCCGCATCCAACCGGAACTGCGCCGCTACCGCAAAATCCTCAAAGGCAAAAAAGCCTCCATCTACGTCGGCGGGGCGTTCAAGGCGTTCTCGCTCGTTCGCGCCCTGCGCACGCTCGGGATGCGCACCGTGCTGGTCGGTTCCCAAACCGGCAACCCGCAGGACTATGCCCAACTCAAAGAACTTTGCGATCCGGGTACTGTCATCGTGGACGATTCCAATCCGCTCGAACTGGCAAAATTTTGCCTCGAACTCGATGTCGACCTTTTCATCGGCGGGGTGAAAGAGCGCCCGATCGCTTACAAACTCGGCATCGGGTTCTGCGATCACAACCACGAGCGCAAGGAAGCCCTGGCGGGCTTCGAGGGGATGCTCAATTTTGCCAAAGAAGTCCATGCCTCCGTCATGAGCCCGATCTGGAAATTCACTCCCCGGCGGGCCAGCCGACTTGGACCTTGACGCGATTGTTCTTTTTTTGGGGGCACTAATGACAATATATTACCAAGCTGACGATCATATCATGGCCACCCATCCCATCACCGAACTGCGGCGTTTGCGCCAACTCTCCCAGGAAGAACTGGCCCGGCGGGCCGGGGTCACGCGCACGCTTTTGAGCAGCGTGGAAACCGGCCGGGCCACGCCGTCGGTCGCGGCCGCTTTGGCCTTGGCGCGTGCGCTGGACACCACCGTCGAGGCACTCTTCGGGCCTCCCGAAACATCCGCTGCCCCCGCCTGGGCCTGGGCTCCCCAGGGGGAGACTTCGCGGTATTGGGAAGTTAGAAATCCCGAAGGGACGCTGCGGTATCCGGTCACGCTGGAAGTCGCCGGAGGCTTTGCCCACGATGGGGTGACGGGCGGGCGTTCAGCCCGGTCGTCGCGAGCCAAGCCACCGGCAACGCTGACGCTTTCCACCTGCGATCCAGCGTCAGCTCTTTTGGTTCATGCCTACGCTGATGCCGCTGGAATCCGATTGTTAGCATTCCCCGGGCGCAGCCGGGGAAGTCTCGACCTCCTTGCCCAAAACAAAATCCACGTCGGCGCGATTCATTTTGAAACCAGCGACACCGCCGGACGCAACCGGGAAATCGTCCGTCAAACCCTCGGGTCGGGCTGGGTGCTGCTGCGGTTGGCCTGGTGGGAAAGTGGCGTTGTTACAAGTTCGCCCACCTCGCCGAGCCGTCGCCTCGCTTCCTATCGCTGGGCGATGCGCGAGCCCGGGTCGGTGGCGCGGGAGGTTCAGGAACGCTTGATCGGCCAGCGACCTGTCCAGGGTGGGGTGGTGCGCAGTCATTGGGCGGTCTCGGAAGTGGTTCGCTCCGGCTGGGCCGAGGCGGGAATTTGCCTCCGTCTTTGCGCGGAAGAAAACAACCTCCCATTCCGCCCGGAACAAAAGGAGGCCGTCGATTTGGTCTTTGCCGAGCACAGGATGGAAGACCGCCGGTTGCGCGATTTGATCGAACTCATCCAAAGCCGTTCCTTCCGCAAAACGCTTTCCGACCTGCCGGGGTATTCGACCCATGAGACGGGGACGCTTCAATTTACCTGACACGTCCCATGATCCGGAACCTCCTCCACGTCCCGCTTCTCGGCATGGTCCTGGCTATGGGCCTGATGCTGTCGGGCTGCCAGCCCAAAGCAGACACTCTGCCACCCCTGCGCATCGCCGCTGCCGCCGACCTCAAATTTGCTCTCGATACGCTGTTGCGGGAGTTCCGGGAAAAACAGGGAGCTTTCCCAGTCGAAGTCACCTATGGCTCTTCGGGAAATTTGCGTGCGCAAATCGAGAACGGGGCACCGTTTGATCTTTTCCTCTCGGCCGACCTGGCGTTTCCCGAGAAGCTCATTCGCATGGGCGTGGGCGATGCCGAGACGCTTTTCCCTTACGCAGTCGGGCGTCTGGTGGTGTGGGTGCCCAAAAACTCGCCCATTGAGGTCGAGACCTTGCACGAACGCGCCCTGCTGCACCCCGCAGTCCGCAAGATTGCCATCGCCCATCCCGAGCACGCGCCCTACGGCCAGGCCGCTGTGGCGGCCTTGAAATCCTACGGTCTGTTTGAGCAGGTTGAGCCACGCTTGGTGCTGGGGGAAAACGTGGCCCAGACCACTCAATTCGTCGAATCCGGTGCCGCCGACATCGCCATCCTTGCCCTCTCTCTGGCCAAGGCTCCCACAATGCAGCCGAAAGGCCGCTACTGGGAAATACCGCTCGAACGCTTTCCACAAATGGTGCAGGGGGGAGTGATGATCCGCACCACCCCGCGTGCGAAGGAAGCGCGTGCCATCATTGATCTACTGCGGTCGGCGCACGGGCGGGAGTTGCTGCAACGCTACGGCTTCATTTTACCTGGAGAATCCGCTTCTCCAGAACTCTGACAATGCCCTCGATTGACTGGCAATCCATCGCGTTGACGGTGCGGCTCTCGCTGATCACCGCGGCGATTCTTTTGGGGCTGGGACTTCCGCTGGCCTTGTGGCTGGCCCGGACCCGCCATCCTTTGCGCCCCATGATCGAAGCGGTCGTGGCCCTGCCCTTGATCTTACCGCCGACAGTGTTGGGATTTTACGTCCTACTGATGCTCGGGCCGCGCAGCCCGATTGGGCAGTTTTACGAAACGCTTACCGGCACGCTGCTGCCCTTTTCTTTTCCTGGGTTGGTCGTGGCTTCCGTTCTCTTCAGTCTTCCTTTTGCCGTGCAGCCGATGACAGCGGGGTTCCGTGGAGTCTCCCGGGAACTCGAAGAAGCGGCCTGGTGCCTGGGGCACTCGCGCTGGAGCACGTTCTGGCGGGTGACGATCCCACAAGCGCGCGCCGGACTCCTGGCCGGGTTCGTGCTGGCCTTCGCCCACACGTTAGGGGAGTTCGGCGTCGCCCTCATGGTGGGGGGTAACATCGCTGGCGTGACTCGCACGGTGTCCATTTCCATTTATGATTCGGTGCAGGCGATGGATTACGCCACTGCCGGCTGGACCTCCGCCCTGCTTCTCGCCAGCTCCTTTGTGATTCTGGCCGGCCTTTATTACCTCCAACGCAAACCCCTTTCCGCATGGCCCGGGAATTAAATGTCGAATGCGCGATTCGCTTCGGTGCGGGCTGTTGCATCGCACCGCAGTTTGCGGTGCCTGCGGAGCCGGGGCGCGTCACGCTGCTCTTTGGCCCCAGCGGCTGCGGCAAAACGACCACCCTGCGCCTCATCGCGGGGCTGGCCCGACCGGACGAGGGACGGATTGCCTTCGGGGAAGAAGTCTGGGCCGATACGGCCCGCCGAATTTGCCTGCCTCCGCAAAAGCGCCGCATTGGTTTTCTTTTTCAAAACTACGCGTTGTTTTCGCATTTGAGCGTGCGCCAAAACCTGGCTTTTGGGTTGCATGGTCTGCCTGCTCAAGAACGTCAAAGCCGCATCGAGGCACTGGCGGAATTATTAGAAATCGGACCCCTGCTCGACCAAATGCCGCACACGCTTTCCGGTGGTCAAGCCCAGCGCGTCGCCCTCGGGCGCGCCTTGGCCACCCGCCCGCAACTCCTGCTTCTCGATGAGCCACTCGCCGCACTGGATGAACCGCTCCGGCACCAAATCGGGCGCGAACTGCGCGAATTGCTCCGCCGCACTGCCCTGCCCGCCCTCATGATCACGCACGACCTCCGCGAACTCGACGCGCTGGGCGATGATTTGGTGGTGATTTCCGAGGGGCGGGTGCTCCAGCACGGCCCGCTGCGCGAGGTCCTGCAGCACCCGCGCACGGTCGAGGTGGCACGGATCTTGGGTATGGAAAACATCCTGCCGGTGGAACAAGTGCATCGCCACTTCCCTTTACCGCCGGAGACCAACGGCGCCGCTTTCCTCGGCCTCGCCTCCGAGCACATCCGGTTCGCCCACGTCGAAGGACCAGGCACCTGCCTTTGCCGCCTGAACCGGATCGAACATCGCGCCGGTTTGCTTCGGCTGGAGTTTGATGCGCCGCTGCCCTTGCTCGTGCGCATCACGCCGCAGGCTCTCCCGGAGATCCCGCTCGAAGTCGGGCGATTCTACCCGCTGCAGATTCCCCGCGAGGCACTGCGTTTCCTTCCATCCAGTGGCCCGTCAAAACCCACCCCTGCGTAGGGA
>CALFVM010000301.1 GCA_937928665.1 uncultured Candidatus Methylacidiphilales bacterium | reverse complement strand
CGTTACAATTCCTGTCCCGCCCGCAACAAAAATTGTAACGCACCCCTCAGCCCCCGGTCTGGCTCACCAACTCCCGCAATCGCTCGAACTCCATTTCCAGAATCCCGACGCTGTCCACCCCCATCCCCTTCTGCGCAAACTCCAGTGCCGTGCGCGCCTGGCGACCCTGCCCCTCTTCACACAGCGTTTCAATGTACGGCTTGATCACCTGATAAAACAAACTCCCACCTGTCCGGGCGTCGAACTGCCGGAACAACCGGCGGAACTCCAAATCCGCCCCGCGCCAATCCTTCTGATCCAGCCGATCCACCAACCCCTCCACCGCCGCTCCCAATCCAAGATCAAACCGCTTCCGCCGATTTTGCCGGATGATCTCCTGCTGCACCATCTGGGCGGCTTGGGTTTCCCCACCCGCCAGCAGAACCTTCACCAGCCGCTCCTGACCTTCCACTTTGAAATCCGGCATCCGCGGAAACTGATTCGCCCACGCCCGTAGAAAATCCCGCTGCTCCCTCAACTCCGCTCCCGTCGCCGCCAGCCAATCCGCCCGGGCCCGCCACGGTTCGATCCAGGCGGGCAAAAGCGTCCTCGCCAACTCAACCGTCTCTCCGTAAAACCGAGCATCGGGATTGTGCTTGGCCCAGCCCATCAGCCAAGCCGCATCCCCATAACGGCTGTTCCGCAAAACGCTGGCCGCCTGATGGACCAGCTCCGAATCCTTCACCGGCTCCCACGTCTGCGGGTTGAACGCCGTTCCCACTGGGTAGTTTTGCTCCGCATAGCGCCCCACATCCAGGTCCCACGTCCGGTTCCGCTTCAGATAACCGACCCACGCATGGCCACCGTCCCGGCCCTGACCCACAAAGAACAACGTCGGAATCCCCCGCGCCTTCCCCACCATCGCCGCAAAGTAAGCCTGATCCACACAAATCCCGCCCCGGTTCAGGATGTTGGCCAACGAATACGGGACCTCCGCCGGCCAATCGTAGGCCCGCTCGACCAGCCGCATTCGATCATACGGCACCTGGAAAAACACTCGGTCAAACTGGTTGAGCGACGTCCGGAACTTCTCCCGGGCCCACGTCAATTCCGACTCTGCCACCGGCGTATCCACCAAAAAAATCAGCTCCTCCACCGTCAAATCCCGCAGCCGAAATTCCAGCCGCCCCCGCCGTTCCTGCGCCACCCAATCCTTAAACCGATCCGCCACCGTTCCCCGGCTGATCAAAAGCGACTCCCGCCGCACCTGCGGGTGGGGCCAGTCCCGCGGAAACGGCCTGTCCCACACCACTGCAAACGCCACCGCCAACTGCGGAAAATCCCGCACCCCCTCCGGCTCCTCCCGTATCAACGCACCCAAAATTGCCAGCACCGCCACCGGATCATCCTTCGGACGCAGAGCACCCAACGTCTCCCCGATCAATCCGGGCGACCGGCCCAAAGCAATGAACGTCTCCGGCTCCAAACCCGCCTTGGCCAAAATCTCCGCCGTCCCCAGCCTGGTCCACCGCGCCAGATCATACCAGCCCCTGAACTCCGGCCCCCACGTGTCCACCCGCGCCGGTTCAAACCGCTCCCGGCAGCCCGCCAATAAATCGGCCCCCGCCGGCACCCACGCCTCCGGCGTCGGATGCGCCCGCCACCACGCCTCAGCCTCCGGCGCGGAGTAGCGCGGCACCCCAGCCCAACCGCTCGAACCCAACGCCCATGCCAAGGCCAAAGCCGCCATCCGCCCATTCCGCATTCGCCCATATTGCCACAACCCACACCGAAAGGCCATTGCCTATCCCATGAAATCCGCTTTCATCTTTGGATGACCTCTGAACTCACCCGTTTCGACGACAAACTTTTCGACCTCTGCCGCGCCATCCTCGACGATCCCGATTACCGCGCCCTCCAGCCCAACCTGGAAGCCTTCTTCGCCAGCCCCGCCTCTCAGGAAAAACTCGCCCGGATTCAGGGCAAAGGCGAGGACCTTCAACGTCGCCAAATGAGCGGGGAACGCTTGCCCGCCCATGAAATCGCCGCCTTCGAAGAAGAGCGCGATGCCCTCTTCGATGAACCCGTTATCCGGGGTTTCTTTGATGCCCAGCAACTCGCCCACCGCATCCAGGCCCGCATTCACGATTGCGTCAGCAAGACCTTCGAACTCGGCCGCGTGCCCAACCCAGAAGATCTGAAAAAGGACGAATGCTGCGGCAACTCCGGCTGCGGCTGCCACTAACCTACCAAATGCCCGTTGCGCCCCTGCGGCCCCTTTGCTACCTCATACCCATGCGTTTTCTCGCTGTTCCCCTCCTGCTCGCCTCCCTCAGCCTGGCCGTGGCCCAGCCGAAACCACTCACTGCCTTCCAGGCCGTCGAGCTGGCCAAACGCGAAGTCAACGATGAGGCCCGTGGAAAACTTGTCCAAATCTTCGGCCCCCGCTCCACGGTCGGCCTCATGCCCGTCGAGTGGCATGTCCTTTTTTTCGACCCCTACGCCCAACAAAACGGCACCATGGTCCGCGTCGCTGGCAACACCATCCTCTCCATCCAAGAGGGCTACACCCAAATGAACCGGATGCGGCTCGCCTCTTACAAGTTGGAAGAAGTCATCGAACCCAGAACCCTTAAGCTCGATTCCTCGGCTGTCCTTCAGGCGCTCCAACGCTCCACCCCGCTCAAAAACGTCAAACTTACCAGCGTCGAAATGTGGCTTCGCAAGGAAGACAAAGCACCCGGTGCCCCCGGCATCTGGCAAGTCACCCTCTTTGCCGAAAGTGCCCCCGACCGCCAAGGCAAAAGCCGCGAGGTCGAAATTGGCAAAGCCCGCGTCTCCGCCGAAACCGGCCACATCCTCAACCTTAATCTTAACCTCCGCCGCCTCTAACCGGCCGCGCACCCGTGGCCTGGACGCTCGCACTCCTCGCCTGCGCTGCCCTGCTCGTTCCCGACCCCCTCCCCGGCCAAAGCACCCTGGACTCCCCCCCGCAACCCTCCGGCCCCCTCCTCACCCCACTCGCCCCCGAACCCGATTGGCGCCTGCTCGACCGTCATCAGGAACGAATTGAGCGCCCCACCTTCGAGCGGCTCGTCCGCAACGTTTACTCCCGCGACGACGCCCT
>CALFVM010000300.1 GCA_937928665.1 uncultured Candidatus Methylacidiphilales bacterium | reverse complement strand
TCCTCCCCTCCTTCCAGCTCCTCCACTTCCACGTCGGTTCCCAGGTTCCTGACATCCTCACCATCAAAAAAGCCGTTCGCGAAGCAACGCGCTTCTACGCCAAACTCCACAAACTCGGCGTCGCCATCAAATACATCGACTGCGGCGGAGGCCTCGGCGTCGATTACGATGGCAGCCGCACTTCCGGCGACAGCTCAACCAACTACACCCTTGAGGAATACACCCGGGACGTCGTTTACAACATCGCCGACATCTGCGACGACGAGAAAGTTCCCCACCCCGACATCGTTACCGAAAGCGGCCGCGCCATCGTCGCCCATCATTCCGTTCTTCTGGTCGAAACCTTCGGCACCATTGAGAAGACCAAAACGCTCGAAATCAAGGTCGACGAATCCGATCACAAGATGGTCCGAGAACTGGTCGCGCTCATCGACGGGCTCAACAAAAAGAATCGGCGGGAAACCCTTCACGACGCTCTTGTTCTCAAGCAGGAAGCTCTCGGCCGGTTTGAGTTCGGCCTTCTTGATCTGCAAAGCAAAGCCAAAATCGAGACCTACTTCTGGCATCTTGTCGAACGGATGGTCGCCCTCTATGGCACCGTCAAATCACTTCCTCAGGAACTTCGCGACATCACCGCCCAGCTCAACGACCAATACCTTTGCAACTTCTCTGTCTTCCAATCCCTCATCGACCACTGGGCCCTTGGCCAGCTTTTCCCCATTTGCCCCATCCACCGCCTCGATGAGCGCCCCACCCACGCGGCCACCCTCGTTGACATCACCTGCGATTCCGACGGTAAAATCGATAAGTTCATCGATTCTGAATCGATCCGCTCGACCCTCCCCCTGCACTCCGCCAACGGGCAACCCTATATCCTTGGCTTCTTCCTCATGGGAGCCTACCAGGACGTCATGGGGGATCTGCACAACCTCTTCGGCCCGGTCAATGAAGCCCACGTGTTCCTCGATGAAGATGAACCCTCCGGCTTCTATATTGAGGAGACCATCCCCGGCTACTCCATCCAGCAGGTCCTCACGGATGTCCAATACGATACCCAGCAGCTCGGCCGGCTCATGAAAGCCCAGATCGACGCCGCCATCAAAACCGACCGCCTGAAACCATCGGAAGGCATGCGCCTCCTCGACTTCTTTGAAAAAGGACTGACCCGACCCACCTATCTCTCCCTGAACGGCCCCGATCGTCCCGCCCCATAGCGCAACTCCCGCTTGCGCCAACTCTATCCAACCCGGCGATTTTCGGGTTTCCCATTTCTCTTTTTCATCGTCTGATGGAGTCGTGCTCCTCTTCGGAACCAGCCACCTCACCGTCATCGCCCTTACCTTTCTTGCCCCCCTCGCCCTCGCCTGGCTGGTCCGGACCGCTGATCGTCCGGTCGTCACCCACAGCGTTAACGGATTTCTTGTCGCCATCCTCGTTGCCGCCAAACTCTCCGCCCTCTGGCTGGCCTATCACCGGGGCTACCTCGACCTCCAGAACGCCCTCCCCATGCACCTGTGCGACTGGGCCTTTTTCACCGCCGTCATCACCCTGATCTGGCGGGCGCGACTGGCGTACGAACTCAACTACTTCTGGGGCCTGGCCGGAACCATGCAAGCCTTGCTCACCCCCGATCTCGATTTCGATTGGCCCGATCCCCGATTTATCACGTTCTTTCTCTCCCACGGCGGCATCATTGCCGTGGTCCTTTACACCACCGCCGGCCTTCGGATGCGCCCCACTTGGATTTCGGTCTGGCGAGCCATCCTCGCCTCTCAAGTTTACCTCATCGCCGCAGCTGCCGTGAACCTCCTCGTCGATGCCAATTATGGCTACCTCTGCCGGAAGCCAGAGAACCCTTCCCTCATGGACCATTTCGGGCCCTGGCCCTGGTACATCCTCACCCTCGAAGTCGTTGCCATTCTCTCCTACCTTTTCTACTACAGCCCCTTTGCCATCGCCGATGTCTTCCGGCACCGACGCCCTGCCCGCACCTAAACCCCTGCTGCTGTGCCCCCTTCCCCGCCCCGGATCGCGCTTGAAACCTCCGACTTCCTCGTGGCCGAAAAACCGGCCCCGCTGCTCGTGCATCCGACCCGTCCCGACAGTGAGCCCACCCTCTGGCATTGGCTCCGGGAAACCTATCCCGGGGAACCCCTCGCTCTGGTGAACCGCCTGGACCGGGAAACTTCCGGCCTCGTTCTCGTCTCCCGCCAGCCGGCAGCCGCCTCGCTCCTCGGGAAGATGACCATGCGTCGGGAGATCGAGAAGCACTACCTCGCCCTTTGCCTTGGCCGCCCCTTGTTGGCAGCTTCCAGGATCGAGGAACCGATCGACCGCCTGAGCAAGCACAGCCCCCAGGCCATTCACATCAAACGGGGTGTTCACCCGGCCGGCGAAACCGCCGCCACCCGCTACGAAGTCGCCGCCACCCGGCATCACCCCTCCCTCGGGCTCATCAGCCTGCTCCGCGTTTTTCCCGAGACCGGACGTCTCCATCAAATTCGGGTCCACCTTGCCCACCTCGGACACCCCGTAGTTGGCGACAAGCTCTACGGCCCGGACGAAACTCTTTACCTGGAAATGATTGAGCGCGGGTGGACCGAGCGGCACGCCCAACTCCTCGTCTGCCGTCGCCACGCCCTCCACGCCAACGGTCTGCGCTTCCAGTGGAATCAAAAAACGGTTGAAGTCTCCAGTCCGCTTCCCCCGGACCTTGCCGACCTGTGGGAAAGTCCCGGGAGATTGACGGAGAAGCCGCCCCGGGACAACCTGATCTAGAGATGGCCATGCCGGTTTCCGCACCCCCCACCTTGCTTCGCGTTGCGCCCAAGCGCGCATCATGGTCGGAAATCGACGCCTGGCTGGCCGCACACGCTGCCGCTCAGCACCTGCCCGAACCCTGTGCCTACGCCCTCCGACTCGCCGTGGAAGAACTCTTCCTCAACACCGTCTCCTACGGCTGCTGCGAATCCCGGGGAACGTTCATCCTGCTTTCCTTCCGAGTCGACGACGGCCAGGCGATCGTCGTGATGGAAGACGACGCCCGCCCCTTCAACCCCCTATCCGCCGATCTCCCCCCCCCCTACGAAGGCCCGGCCGAACGGGAAGGCGGTCTCGGCCTCCTCCTGACTCGGGAAATGTTGACCACACTCGACTACGAGCCACTTCCCCACGGAAACCGGCTCACCTTAAAAAAGCGGCTTGGATAAACACCCGCTTCAGGCACTCTCCCTCAAGCCAGATCCCACTCTTATGCAAATCAAAGAAACAACCTTCGGCGACCTCCTCGTGATTTCCCTCACCGGCT
>CALFVM010000299.1 GCA_937928665.1 uncultured Candidatus Methylacidiphilales bacterium | reverse complement strand
GCCAGCCCCCTCGTCCATGAAGGCCGTGTCCGCGGCTGCGTCGCCATCCTCCTTTCCGCCAAGCACGCTGAACAACTCCAACCCTACGTTGTCATCCTCCAGGCCGTCCTCGGCTTCTTCCACTACGCACTCCTCCGCCGTGACACCTACGAAAGTGCCTGGGTCATCGATCAGTCCGCCGCCCTCATCGAACTCACCACCCGCACCGCCGCCGCCCCCTACTACGAAGAATCCGTCCGCATCCTGACCTCCGAACTCCAGACCCACCTCGGCTGCTGCCGCGTCGCCCTTGGTGAGGTCAAAGGCAAACACATCAAACTCGCCGCCCTCTCCGGCGTCGCCTCTTTTGACCGCCGCGGCACCGCTGCCCTCGTCCTCGAAGGTGCCATGCGCGAAACCGTTCTCCACGGCAAAACCCTTCGGTGGCCCCGCGACCTTGCCGCGCGCACCGGCTCCGAACTCGCCGATGTTGCGCACGGCGAACTGGCCCGCCTCCTTGAACTGACCAAAATTGTCAGCATTCCCCTCGCCCCCGCCAATGGACGACCCGGTGCCGTGCTCACCCTCATGTGGAATGCCGATCACCCCGCCACCGATGCCGCTGACCGCTTTATCGATGGGGCTGAACCCTTTCTCGCCGCCTGGGTCGGAACCCTCCGCAAATCCGATCCCCTCAACACCCGCAAATGGGCCGACCACCTCTGGACCCGCCTCGGCCCCCGGAGGAAAGCCATCCTCGGCGGCCTCGCCCTCGGCTTGGCCCTCCTCCTCGCCTGGCCCATGCCCCACCACATCCGCGTTGACTGCCGCGTCGAACCCTCCGTCCGCCGTGTCGTCTCCGCCCCGTTCGACGGCCTTCTCAAGAAAACCCATGTTGAACCCGGCCAAACCGTCGAGCGTGGGGCTCTCCTTGCCGTCATGGACGACAAAGAACTCCAGTGGAAACACGCCGAACTCCTCGCCTCCCGTGATCGCGCCCTCCGCCAGCGTGACCTCTCCATGACCGACGGAGACGCCCGCGTGGCCCAGGCCCAGATGGCTGGCCTCGAAGCCGAAGCCATCGAACTCGAAATCCGCCTCATCGAACATCGCAAAGAAAACCTTGAACTCCGCTCTCCCATCGACGGCCTCGTCATCGTCGGCGATCTCCAACGCGCCGAAGGTGCCCCCGTTCGTCAGGGCCAGGTGCTCTTCGAGGTCGCCCCTCCCGGACACATGCTGGTCGAACTCTTCATCCCCGCCCGCGACATTTCCCTAGTCCGTGATGGAGCCTTCGTCGCCGTCCGTCTCGAGTCCTTCCCCGGACAGGAATGGACCGGCCAAATTCAAAAAATCCTACCCCAATCCGAAGCCAAAGATGGAGAAAACTTCTTCCGCGCTGAAGCCCGCATGAACGCCGGGGACGACTCCGCCTCCTGGCGTGCCGGCATGAAAGGCCGCGCCGTCATCACCGGCGACCACGCCCCCCTCGCCTGGCTCCTGACCCGACGCCTCTGGGACTTCCTCCATGTGACCCTCTTCTGGTGAACGAACCCGCTATCAACGTCCGCGAACTCGGCTCCACCCGACCCCGCCTCCGCTCCAGCCTCCGCTTCACCTTTCAGGAGTTTGGCGGCGAACGCTGCTGCGTCGTCGAAGATCCCCTCACCTCCAAATTCCACCGGCTCGGCCTGGCCGAATACCGCCTCGTCACCCACTTCGACGGCAAAGCCACCTTCTCCGAGGCCTTCGCCCGCGCCTCCCTCGCAAGCGGCCAGGACGCTCTCAATGAGCGCGAGGCCGTCGCCGTCCTCCACTGGCTCATCGAAAACCACCTCGCCGACTTCGGGGCCGGCACTCCGGACGAAGTCCTCGAGAAAAAAACCCGCGCTGAACTCTTTGGCCGCATCCGCAACATCGCCAATCTGCTCTTTATCAAAATCCCTCTCGGTCGCCCCGATGCCTGGCTCGACCGCATCGCTCCCCGCCTCGGCTGGCTCTGCGGCTGGTTCTTCTTCGGCTTTTGGCTGATCCTTCTCATCGTCGCCCTCCTCCAACTCGCCGCCAATTGGGGCCGCTTCATTGAAGGGACGGAAGGCATCCTCGCCCCCGGTAACTGGCTTTGGCTCGGCCTCGCCTGGCTCGCGCTTAAAGCCTGGCACGAATTCTGGCACGGCCTCGTCTGCAAACATCACGGTGGCACCGTCCGCGAAGCCGGCCTCCTTTTCGTGCTCTTCACCCCCATGGGCTACGTCGACGCCTCCTCCAGTTGGGGTTTCCCCTCCAAATGGAAACGGATCCACGTCGCTGCCGCCGGCATGTATGGAGAACTCGCCATCGCCGCCATCGCTGCCCTCATCTGGGCCTCCACCGGCCCCGGCCTCGCCAACACCCTTGCCCTCAACACCATGATCATGGCCAGCACCGTTACCGTCCTCTTCAACCTCAACCCCCTCATGAGGTTCGACGGCTACTTCATCCTCTCCGACCTCCTCGAAGTCCCCAACCTCGCCCCCAAATCCACTCAGACCCTCAAACAAGCCGCCAAACGCTACCTCCTCG
>CALFVM010000298.1 GCA_937928665.1 uncultured Candidatus Methylacidiphilales bacterium | reverse complement strand
CCCCACAGACGATCTGCCGCACCCCCGCTCCGTCATGGACCTGACAAACCGACAGACGATCGGCGTTGGGATGCTGGACAAAACTTTCAATCCGCGCCGTCACCACACGGTCAGACCGAAAGCCGATCATTTCGATCCCCTCGACCTCGGTCCCGCTCATGGTCAGTTCTTCAGCCAACTCGGCCGCATCCAATTCGCGCGACACAAAAGCACCCAGCCATTCAAGAGAAAGTTTCATGGAAAGCCGTAAAGGGTAGAGGCAAATCGGATCGATTTGCGAAGAAAAAAGAACCGGCCACCCACCGGCTTCCCACTTGGCGAACCACCCTGAAAGTGAATAACCTCTCGCGTGGCATCAATCCTCTATCTTGGCGGCACAGGCAATATCTCGGCTGCTTCCGTCCGTCTGGCCCAAACCCAGGGGCATCGCATCACTCTCCTCAACCGCGGCCAGCGTGACCCCGCTGCTTTGAGGCTACCCCCTGGAATCGAGTGGCTCCGCGCTGATCTCCACGACGAGACCGCCACCGCCGCAGTCCTCGGCGACCGAACCTTCGACATCGTTGCCCAATTCATTGCCTACCGGCCCGCGGACGTCGAACGGGACATCCGCCTCTTCACCGGACGTTGCGGCCAGTATTTCTTCATCTCATCCGCCTCGGCCTATGAAAAACCAGTCCGGTTCCCTTTCATCACCGAATCTCATCCCCTCAAAAACCCCTTCTGGAGCTATTCACGGGACAAAATCGCCTGCGAGGACCTCTGCCTCCGCGCCTACCGGGACCACAACTTTCCCGCCATCATCGTCCGGCCCTCCCACACCTACGACACCGTCTGGCCCCTCGCCATCGGCGGTTGGACCGATTTCACCCCCATCGCCCGCCTCCGGCGCGGCCAACCTCTCATTGTGCACGGGGACGGGACCAGCCTGTGGACCCTGACCCACTCCGAAGATTTTGCCACCGGATTCAATGGTCTCTTCGGCCATACCGCCGCTGTCGGTCACGCCTTTCACATCACCTCCGATGAAGTTCTGTCCTGGAACCAGATCTACGAAACCGTTTGCAGCACCGTCGGCGTCCCGCCCAACCTCGTCCACATCCCAACTCATGCCCTCATCCGCATGAACCCCGACTTCACCGGAAGCCTGCTTGGCGACAAAGCGCACTCCATCATTTTCGATAACTCCAAAATCAAAACGTTCGTCCCCGGCTTCCGCGCCACCATTCCCTTCCGCGAAGGCTGCCGCCGCACTCTCGCCTGGTTCCAAGGCGACCCCGCCCGGCAAACGGACCACCCAACTAGCAACACCGCTCTTGAACGCTACCTCAGCATCTGGAACCGGATGCTGGCCGCCGGAGCCGATCAACCGAAATCGTAAACCAACACCCGCTTCACGTGCGGGCGCACCACTTTTTCGATGAATTCCAGGTGAATCGGGTGCGTCTGGTAAGCATCCGCCGCCGCTTGATCCGCAAAGCTCATCGAAATCGCAAACGAAAACGAATCATCCACCACCCCCCGCACACTCCGCACTGGCGGACCCATCCTAAACTCTTCCACCCCGGGAATAGTCCCCAGCGTTTTCGCCAGAGGCAAAAGAACAGGGTTTAAAGCCTCGGCCGGTTTGTCGGTCCAGAAAACAACAACGTGGGTGATCACCTCATCACGCTACCGCACCCCGCGCATCACCGGCAAGCCTGGCCGGTTATGGAGACTGTGAGATTTCCCCCACTTAGAGTCAGTTTTGGAATTATTTTGGTATGGTTAACTAAGTGATTTACAAGTGAGATGGATCGCTGTGTCTTTTGCGCTCGTGCACGCGATCCTTTCCAAATCTCGCGTTCTGCACACCCTCGGGTTCCTCCTTTGTGTCGGCCTCTTCATCCCCCAAGTCGACCAAATCCAAGCCGCTCATATCATCGGGATCACCACCAGCCAAGAACCAACCACCGGCGCACCCTTTACAATCGGTGCCAACACCTTCACCTTCGACGGCCCCACCAATTCAGGCAACGGCGGTCTTTGGCTCGATAGTTTCACCATCACCGGCGGCAACACGTTCGACTATCTCGATCTTCCTTTCGACATCGTCTTCAATCGCCGGGGTGCTTCGAACGTCTCCAATCTCACCTACCTGCTCGGCACGGCCTCCGGGAGCGAACAGAATCCAGTGGGTTCCCGACAGTTCGTGATGGAACACACGATGAACACCCGCGACCTTTCCACCGGCGTCGAAAACCTGTTCCAAACCAACGATTCTTTCAACAAACAGATTGAGCGGGTTGACTACGTCTACTCGGGAGGACTCACTCTTCAAGCCGGACAATCCGCCGCCGATTACGGATTCGCCTTGTTTGAGCGCGATGGCAACAACCGCTTTACCATCGCGGCCATCACCGGCATCGACGGCGACAACAAAGTGACCAGCGTCGGCAGCATCATCCAGTTTGGCCCAACAACCAGTCTCGCCTATGGCACCGCCAACTTGACCGGCTTTACCCGCACAGCCCGCATGGGAGGAACCATCGCCAGCCCGAATACTACGCTCATTAGTATTGTCACCGGTCAGGACCTCGGCGGTGTTTTCATTACCCTCGGCGACCTCGGTGTCTCTGTCGGGGATACAATTTATGGCTATGTTCTCATGGCAGGCGACCAAACCACTCTGCCCACCGACATCAACAACTTCTCTGCTTACAACAACACCAACAACCCTCTTGATGTCGGGGGCGACCTCTACGGTGGCGGAATGATTTTCCGCCTCTCCACCGTCACCGATCCCATCCTCGATATCCAGGACTTCTACTGGGACCGTAACGGAGCCACCACCGGTGCCGGAACCGGAGCCGCCCTCACCGGTCCATGGACCAACAGCCCCACCGACGCCAACTGGGGCTCCCAAAACGGCGGAATCACGACCAAAGGATGGG
>CALFVM010000297.1 GCA_937928665.1 uncultured Candidatus Methylacidiphilales bacterium | reverse complement strand
ATAAGGCAGCAGTGAAGTGACCTTGCCCTTGACCTTGAGGTTGACCGGGTATTTTTCCGCAATCTGCTCCCACGGATTAGACGTGGTCTGTTTCAAACCCAGTGAAACCCGCTCCTTCTCGCGGTCGATTTCCAGAATTTCCACCTCGATCTCCTGGCCGATCTTAAGCAGTTCGGAAGGGTGATTGAGCCGACCCCACGTCATGTCGGTGATGTGCAACAACCCGTCCAAACCATCCAGATCAATGAACGCGCCGAAATCCGTCAGGTTCTTCACCGTGCCGATCACGCGGGAACCCTTCTCGATCGTCCCAAGAAGCTTGGCCCGCTTCTGCGCACGCTCTTCCTCAATCAATTCCCGGCGGGACAACACCACATTCTTCCGGTCCTCATTCAGCTTCACAATCCGGCAGGTCAGGACCTTGTCCTCAAACTCCTTCAAGTTCCGTGGCGGCAAAACATCAATTTGGGAAGCCGGCAAAAAGGCCTCTACCCCCACATTCAACATCAACCCGCCCTTCACAATCTTCTTCACCTTCCCGTCAACCGTCCCCCCCTGGTTGAAAATCGCCACCACCTTGTCCCAGTTCTGCTTTTGAGCCGCTTTGGCACGCGAAAGCACCACCAGCCCCTCGTCATTCTCCAGCCGCTCCAGTAAAATCTCCACCTCGTCCCCAACCGCAAGCTCCTCATCCTCAAACTCATCGAGCCCGACAATCCCCTCCGATTTATAGCCGATATCAATCACGACTTCTTTCGCTCGCTTTTCAATAATGCGGCCTTTCACAATGCTGCCCTCAACAAAGGGTTGGAGGGAGGCTTTCAGGAGTTCTTCAAACGTGCTCATGGACAGTGGACTCCGCTTGCCACCAGAAGACACCGCAGGGCGGGGCGATCAGGTGTAATACAAGCGAGGGGGCAGCAGCGAACGCTGCCGCCGGAGGGTTAAGGTTCAATGAATTACTAGGTTGCCGCCATCCGAAACCTGTCCGGATGTGTTAACGGGAGAAGGTGTCTAGCAGTCGCACCCAACCCCGGCAAGCACAATCCACCTTCCGACCACCCTCCCTGGTTACTGCGTCCCATAAACCCAAAAAATCCACCAAATACGACTTAAAATAATATGCACCTCATTGATTAATAAGCACGTTGTAACCGTCACGTGATAGTTAGAGCGTTCTAATAAATTATTTAGCTATTTTACTTTTATCAACTGATTGGGCCCAGGTTAACTTTTCCCGACCGGTTTGCGTTCGCGCCGTGATCCTGTCCTCGGGTTGCTTCCCGGTCCTTTCACCCAACTCAAATGGGGGTTCCCTCTTTTTCAGCTCGTTCGCTTACTCGCAAACCATCTCGGCCCATCGATCTTTTCCCTCCGGACGATTTGCACGAGCGGACGGAGCCCATCCCCCCCGGTGTCGGATGGGCCCCGAATCGGTTTGCCACCCAGCCGCCTCCGTGTAATCTGCCCACCCATGAAGGTTGATCCCCGCTTCCTCAAGGAAGAAGGCCAGGAAGTCTTCACCGGGAACGAACTGATCGTTAAAGGTCTCCTCGAAACCGAAGGCGGTTCTCATCTTTGGACCGGTTACCCCGGCTCCCCCATCGCCGGATTCTTCGACTGCATTGAATCCATCGCCGAACTCCCCCGCAGCTACGGCATCCACGCCTTTATCGCCAATAATGAAGCCCTCGCCGCCGCCGCCCTCAATGGCTCCCAAATGGCCGGGCTCCGTGCGATTGCCGCCATGAAAAGTGTCGGCGTCCACGTCGCTTCGGACGCGCTCGCTCTCGGTAACCTCGCCGGTGCCCACCCAGAAGGCGGTGCCCTCGTTGTCCTAGGGGATGACCCTTGGAACGACAGCACCCAGGTTCCATCCGACTCTCGCTTCCTCTGCAAACACATGCACATGCCTGTCCTTGAACCCGGCACCCTCCAGGAGGTCAAAGACTGGATCGACGCCGGTTTCAAGCTTTCCTCCTCCTCAGAACTCTACATTGGCTACCTCATTTCCACCGCCCTTGCCGATGGGGGCGCCTCTGTCCTCACGCGACGCAATCATTTCCCTCATCACAATACCCTCAACCCCTTCTCCATCGACACCGCCAAGCTCGACCTCGAAAAATCCGTCCTTCTGCCCCCGCGCACTTCGGTTCGCGAGGCCAACTTTCCCGACCGTTACCGTCGGCTTTGGGCCAAAGCCCGCCAGCTCGGCATCGACCGGGTTGACGATTCCGGTGCTGCGCCCATCGCCTTCATCACCTCTGCTGTTGCTTACAGCTACCTCCGCCAGGCCCTCGCTGAACTCGGCCTCAGCGGCCGCTTCCCCATTCTCAAGCTCGGCGTCACCTACCCCATTGATCCCGCCCATCTCCACGCTCTCGCCGCCATGGCCCCCATCTTCTGCGTCGTGGAAGAGCGCCGAAGTTTCCTCGAAGAACAGGTCACCCTCCTTACATCCCAGGGCGATCTCCCCGTCAAAGTCGTCGGAAAAGTCCTCCCCGGCCAACCCGCCGGAATCCCCTCGGACCGCGGTCTCAACCCCTCCCTCCTGGCCGAACGCCTTGGCCCTTGGCTCCGGCAACACCTATCGCCCGAGATCCTCCACCAGACCGCCCCGCGCATCGACGCTGCCCTCGCTCTCATCGCCGACACCGCTTCCGTCGACATCCACCTCGCCCCGCGCACCCCGACGTTTTGTCCTGGCTGCCCCCATCGCGATTCCGCCAGCGTCCTGGTGGAAATCAAGAAAGACTTCGCCAACCCCGACTTCATGACCCGCCGCCACCGGCGCAACCCCGTTGATCTTGTCTTCCATGGCGATACGGGCTGCTACACCATGCTCATGTTCGAGCCCACCAAAGACCTGATGCACAACTACTCCGGCATGGGTCTCGGTGGCGGCACCGGCATGGGCATCGACCCCTTTATCACCAACAAACAGGTCGTCTTCATGGGCGACTCCACCTTTTTCCACTCCGGCCAGGTCGCCATCTCCAACTCGGTCAAAAACGGTCAGGACATCACCTACATCATCCTCGACAATAAAACCACCGCCATGACCGGGCACCAGCCCACCCCAGGGGTTGAACAAGATCTCCTCGGCAACACCACCTTCACCCAGAGCATCGACAAAATCATCGAAGCCATGACCGCCGAGGGTCGAATCGCAGTCGTCCGCGTCAACCCCGCCCTCCGCGAACACTACCGCACCATTCTCGAAGACACCATCCTGCGCGACGGCGTTAAGGTCCTCATCGCCGACAAAGAATGCGGCATCACCTTCCACCGCCGGCTCGCTCGCGAAGAACGCGCCATCGTCCGCGATCAAGGTTTCCTCCCCCGCAAAACCCACATCAACATCACTCCGGAAGTTTGCGAATACTGCCTTGAATGCACCGTCGCCACCGGTTGCCCCGGCCTTACCTTCCTTGAAACCGACCTCGGCCGCAAAATCCAGACCGACCTCTCCTGGTGCGTTGCCGACACCGCCTGCACCAAACTCCACGCCTGCCCTTCCTTTGAGGAAGCCATCGTCATCCGCAACCGCCCTCCCGAAAAACGTCTCCCCGACTTCGACCCCACCACCCTGCCCGCCCCCGCCGAGTTTGCCGCCGACCGACCGTGGCACGTCTACCTTGCCGGCGTCGGCGGCATGGGCATCGCCACTACCACCGCCACCCTCGTCCGTGCTGCGCATCGCCAAGGTTACCGCATCCAGTTCGCCGAGAAAAACGGCCTCGCC
>CALFVM010000296.1 GCA_937928665.1 uncultured Candidatus Methylacidiphilales bacterium | reverse complement strand
TCGGATTGAGGAGTGCGGCATCCTATTAAAACAAGGATTTATTCTGATGATTATAAATATCATGGTTTTACGGTTTTCAGGTGGCTGAAACGTTTCGATCGGGGTTGTTTTCAGCTGTGAGGTAAAACGAACGTTGCTATTCCGATTCCTAAGATGATCACGTCCTGGATCATAGTCGGAATGATCGGGTCTGCCGTGCTCGATACCCTTCCCGAGCCCGTTCCTCCCATTCTTTCCAAGGTGCAGGTGGCACCAGCACCGGAGTGGGTTGATGTGGTGAAGGTCAGTCCTACCGAAACATTGCCTGCCGGGTTGGGGCGGTCGTCCTATCTTGTTTTGCTGGGCGACGAACAAATCCATTTGGGGACCCGGGAACGCTACGTTCGGGAGGTGGGGTTGATCCGGTTGAGCGGGGCGGTGGAAACTCATTCCGAGATAAAAGTCGGGATGAACCCGGCGCGTGAGGAGTTGGTGGTCCACAGTATCGCGATCATCCGCGGGGGAGAGCGGCTGGAGATATTGGATCCGGCCAAGTTTAAAATGGTCCACTCGGCGGCGTCCGGAGCGGAGGGAAAGGTGTCCGTGGTGCATCCGCTGGAAGGTCTTCAGTTAGGCGATCTCATTGACGCGAGTTATTCGCTGCGACCGATGGGTTCCCGCCCGACCGAAAAATTTGCTGATGCGATTGTTTTGGGTGCGGAATGGCCGTCGGTTCGGTTGCGGAAGCGGTTGATTGAAGCACCGGGGCAATCTATCAGTTACCGGTTGGGAACAGGAGCCCGGGAACCTGAGATTACGGAGTCAGGTGGTTTACGGGTGTTGGCATGGAATTATGGCCCGCTGGACCCCGGTCAAGCCACGGGTGATCTGCCCCGGATTGAACTGACCGAGTATCCGGACTGGCGGGCGGTGGCGACGCGGGCGGTGGCTTTTTTTGACGTTCGGGATCCGGAAGCCGATGCGGTGGGCCGGGTGACAGATTCCATTGTTCGAAATCACCCGATTCTGGAAGATCAAGTGACGGCGGCGATCCGATTTGTTCAGGGGCAAATCCGGGAAGAAGGACCGTACGGGAATGTCATGAATCAGGCGATTGAACCGCCCTCAGTGGTTCTGCAGCGGCGGAGTGGTTCGAGGGGGGGGAAGGCACTGCTGTTGCGCACCATGCTCCGGCGGATGGGGGCGGCGGCCCACTTGGTTCTGGGCCGGGCGAGGCAGCCCACGGAGGTGGCGCAGCCGCTGCCTTCGGCATCGATCTTCGACCGGGTGTTTGTCCGGATTATTTTGGGGGATGCCACGGTGATGATTGACCCGTGTTTGCCGAGTCAGGGCGGGGGGGTCCGAACGATGTATTTTCCGCCCCAAGGGCATGGTCTGATTTTGGATGGTCGGACGGAGCCCTACGGGCCTCTGGGGGCTGACAACTCAGGACTTCCTCTGACCGTCATTCGGGAATCGATTCACGTTCCGGGCCTGCAGGGGGAGACCCGGCTGGAAATGGAGATCGAGCACAAAAATCATGCGGCGGATCAAATGAGGCATCTTTTGCGGGTGCACGGCCAAGTCAAGTTCACGGAGGCCTTTCTGCAACGTTTGCACACGGCGTATCCAGGGATCCGACAGGAGGGTGAGATGAGGCTTGAGGACGACATGGAGAGGAACGTGCTCGTCATCCGTGGCGGCTTTATCATTCCGGAACTGTGGCGTTGGGATCAGCGTTCACGGACGTGGTCCGCCACTTTCTTCGCGCATGAGACGGCGGCGATGACCGGGCGGCATGCGGGGACGTTGTGTGAGTTTTCGTTTCCCTCCAAAGTGACGCATACCACGCGGATTCACGGCATTGGCGGGATGGTGCGTCCGCCCCGGGCTGACGAAGTCCGGCACGAAGAGTTTAACCTGCGCAGTTCGGGTCGGGTGGAGGGGGATGTGCTCGTGCTTAACTATGAGTTTGACGACCGGGGCCGGTCCCGTAACGACAATGAGTCGCCCTCAGCGCGGGAATCCGCGTTATTGTCATCGCGATTGCTCTTCACGTCCCGGGTGAGTGCGGCGGGTGCGGCCTCAAAGAAGATTAAGCCGACGCCCGCCCGTAAGCCGGAGCCTGTGCCGCAGCGGCGCTATTGAGGGATTGAAGCTGCGGTTTCGGCCCGGAGGCGGATGTGGTCGAGGACGCGGAGGTGGATGCGGTGGATGATGGGGTTGGTCAGGCGGTGCCAGTAGGCGTCGGGGAGGATGGATTGGCGATACCAGGTGGTGCCTTCCAGTTCGGTGCCGCCGGGGACGGCGCGGAGGAGGAACCGGCCACGTTGGGATTGGAAGGTGTCGCGGAGGTGGGGGGTGTCGATGGGCCCCCAGGGGGAAAGCTCGATCATGGGGGGCGGGTTTTCCAGGACATCGAACTCAAGGGCGTGGGGCGGATCCCAGCGGGTGATGGGTTCAATAAAGGCACCGGTGGAAAAGACGCAGTGCCGGACGGCACCAACGCCGGTTCCTTCAATGCGGGCTGTGATGGGGTAAGCGATACCGAGGCGAAAGAGCCATTCCGGGGGTGCATCGATTCGGTCGAAAGCGATGACCTGGTCCCAGACGACTTCGGGGGGAGCAGCGATGAAGAGGCGGGTGGAGACCTGGTGAAGAGGGAGTTCCGGCGGCGATGCGGATTCGAAGGCGGCGAGGAAGGGGAAGGCGAGGATGAGGACGAGAGGGAGGACCACGGCGGAGCGGTCGGAGAGACGTTTGGCGAGGAGGTGGCCGAGGAATGCGCCGGGAAGGGCAAGGAAAACGGCCAGGGGCAAGGCCATAATGAGGCAGATGACGCCTTCCAGGGCCAAGCAAAGGAGGAAGCAGCCTAGGAGGAGCTGGGAGAGGATGGCCACGCCGAAGCTGGCCAGAAAGGTTCCCGATCCGAGCCGGCGGAAGATGAGCGCGGCGAGGAAGGAGATGAGCACGGGGAGGATGAGGAAAACGGTCCAGCCGTAGAGGTGCATTTCCTGGACGGCGAAAAGGATGCCAATCGCACCGACGATGGCGGGGAGGATAAGGGCGGCGGCGAACCTTGGACTGGGACGAAGGCGCATGGGAATCAGGTGTGGCGGGCCCGTTCAAGCACGTCGCGGGCGGAACCATCGGCCAGGGCGGCACGAGCACGGGCGCGGGCAGAAGGGAGATCGGACTGGGCACCGGCGACGAGGAGTGCCCAGGCGGCGTTTTCAATGATGAGGTCGCGGGCGGGGCCGGTGTCGCGTGCGTCGAGGAGGGCGAGGATGCGGGCGGCACTGGCTTCGGCTGAGTCAATGAGGAGGGCGTCAAGGGGTCCGGCGGAGGGATCAGGCTGGAGGTTGCCGGCATGGCGAAGTGCGTCGAGGTTGGTGGCGGTGTGGGTGGGTCCGCAGGAACTGACTTCGCCAATGGGTTGACCGGAGTGCCAGTGGCCGCAGACGACGGCGTAACGTTCCCGGCCGAGCTGGCGGAGTGCCTGATCGAAGAGGGGAAGGAAAGCGGGATCGAAGGTGCCCATGAGTTGGGCGGCGGGCCGGGCGGGGTTGAGGAGGGGACCGAGGAGGTTGAAGATGGTGCGGCGTCCTTCCCGGCCGAGAGCCTGGCGGACGGGGGCAAGGGTTTTGAAGGAGGGATGATAGCGGGGGGCGAAGAGGAAGGCGGAGCCGACCTGTTCGAGGACGTGGGGCAGGCGTTCAGGCGGGTGATCGATGGGGACGCCAAGGGCGGTGAGGACGTCGGAGCTGCCGGAGGTTTTGGAAAGGCCACGGTTGCCGTGTTTGAGGACGGTGACGCCGCAGGCGGGCAGGATGAACATGAGGGTGGTGGAGAGGTTGAAGAGGTTGAGACCGCCACCGCCCGTGCCGCAGACGTCGAGGAGCGGTCGGTCGAGAAACGTGGCACTGAGGCCTGGATCGACAGCCCGGGGTAGGATCGCTTGCACAAAGGCGGCAAGTTCCTCGGCAGTTTCCCCTTTGTCGGTCAGGGCACGGAGGAATTCGGCGCGGACGGGGTCGGAGGTGGCGGGGTCGAGGAGTTCATCAACAAGGACGGGTATGGTTTCAGGGGCAAGCGGTTGGCGGTCGCGGAGGGTGCGGGTGGCGTGGGGGAGGGACATGAGGGGA
>CALFVM010000295.1 GCA_937928665.1 uncultured Candidatus Methylacidiphilales bacterium | reverse complement strand
CCGCTGATCAGCCTGGGGTATGAGGGGACGGTTCTGCTGATGCAGAAGGTGACGGTTCCGGCGACGATGGCTCCGGGGAGTGAGTTGGTGTTGAAGGGGAAGGTGACTTGGTTGGTGTGTGAAGATATTTGTCTGCCGGGCAGGGGAGAGATTGAAGTGCGGGTGCCGGTGCGGGCGGAGGGCGGGGGGCCGGACCCGACGGTGGCGGCGGCGTTTGCGGCGACGCGGGAGAGTTGGCCGGTCGAGGTGGGTGTGGAGGCAGTCCGGGCGAGTTTAGGAGGGAACACGCTGGTTCTGGAAGCGGAGGTGGATCCAGGGGAAGGAAGCCCGGTGTTTTATCCGTTGGCGGAGGGGTTGATCCAACTGGCGGAGCCGCAGGTGGTGGTGCGGGAGGGGAAAGGTTTCCGGTTGTTGGTGCCGTTGGATCGGGCGGAGATGCTTGGGGACGGGAAGGTTCAGGGGGTGCTGGTGAATGAAAACGGGTTCCCAGGTTTCGGCGGGAGGAAGGCGATTGGGTTTGAGGCGGGCATTCATCGGGACGGTGGCGCGGCGGGTGGAAGCGGGGCGAGCCCTGGCCTGGCGGTCGGGCTGGCGGTTGTTTTTGCATTGCTGGGAGGGGTGATGCTGAACTTGATGCCGTGCGTGTTCCCGATTCTTTCGCTGAAGGTGATGGGGTTTGTGGAGCATGCCAGGGAGGAGCCAGGGATGCTGTGTCGGCAGGGGCTGCTTTTTGGTCTGGGGGTGGTGGGATCCTTTTGGATTTTGGCGGGGTTGTTGTTGGTGTTGCGGGCGGGAGGGGAGCAATTGGGCTGGGGCTTTCAGTTGCAGTCTCCTGGTTTTGTGGCGTTTTTGGCCGCGCTCTTTTTTCTGATAGGACTTTGCTTGGCGGGGGTGTTCGAGGTGGGGACGGGACTGATGCGATGGGGTGGGGTGGGTTCGGGCGGGGGGAACCGTGCCATGGAGGCGTTGTTGAGCGGGGCACTGGCGACGGTGGTGGCAACGCCGTGCACGGCACCGTTGATGGGGCCGGCATTGGGAGCAGCGTTAGCGATGCCTGAGTGGCAGGCGGTGCTGGTGTTCACCGCACTGGGAGTAGGGATGGCCGGTCCGTATGTGCTGCTTTCTTTTCAGCCCAAGTTGTCGGGATTGTTGCCCAGACCGGGGCCGTGGATGGAAAGCTTCAAGCAGTTCATGGCTTTTCCGATGTTCGGAACGGTGATTTGGCTGGGATGGGTTTTTGCGCTGCAAACCGGGGTGGACGGGCTCATTGATTTACTGGTGGGGCTGCTGCTGCTTGGGGTGGCCGGATGGGTTTGGGGACGGTGGAACACGCCGGTCCGGTCCTCCGCAACGCGGCGGGTGGCTTTGGCGATCGCGCTGGTGTTTGCGGGATTAGGGGTGTGGTGGTCTCATCAGGCAACGGGGCGCGAGCCACCATCGGCGGGAGGTGGGCCGGAGACGGATGCTTGGGGGATGACATGGATTCCGTTTTCGCAGGAGACTGTCGACCGGCTTGTGGCTGAGGGGCGGACGGTTTACTTAGATTTTACCGCCGCGTGGTGTGTCACGTGTCAGGCCAATAAACGGGTGGTTTTTGGTTCAGAAGACGTGCGGCGACGGTTTCGGGAATTGAACGTGGCGACGGTCCGGGCGGACTGGACCCGGTATGATCCGGTGATCACAGAGGCACTGAAAGCCTACGGGAGAGCGGGTGTGCCCCTGAATGTGATTTATACGCCGGAGCGGCCGGGGCAGCCCATTTTGCTAACGGAGTTCCCTCTGACGCCGACTGAAGTTTTGTCGGCACTGGGGGGCGGCGGGAAATGAAGCTGCTCAGCCCCGAGGCAGGCGGGTTTTCCCGATCTCCTCGAAGTAGGAACTGAGTTCCTTGAGGGAGAGGGTGGGAATGTTCAGCTCTCTCTCGAGCTTTTGGACGACGGCGTCGAGACCGCAGCTCATGAGGTTGAACTGGCGTCGGATGGATTGCACAAGAAATGGATTAAAGCTGTAAAAACCGGAAAAGAGCTTTTTGTCGAACGTAGAGGCCTGGTTGATCTGGCGGCAAACGAGGACGGTGCTGGCAGTGTCACTGGCGAAAAGGACAAGCCAGTACTTTTCGAGTTCCGGACGAAAAATGGGAACGAAGTCAATTTTTCCGCAGCGTTTGGGCGGAGTTCCGCTTCCCCAGACACGGACAGCATCAAGGTCTTTGGATAGACCGACGTAGCGCCGTTTTTGTGGGGCGAAATTATTGAGGTTCTGGAAAGTGGAGATGAGTTCGCCGTCCCGAACCTCAGCCGCCAAATCTTCAATGGCGTGACTGATCGCCAGCATGGCTTCGTTGTTAAAGACGTGGGTAAGGTCGCTCCGTGGAATCTGAACCAATTCGCCCAACGTCACTACTCCGCGCCCATGGGACCCCGGGGCAACGGGAAGACTCTTGGCGTTGGACTCGGCTAGATAAGGCTTGAGGAGGCGTGAGAACCTTTTGTGCGTCTGGGTTTCGTCACGAGTCGCCGCAATCATTTACGGAGATTAACCTTGATCTACGGACAATCAAGCGGAAGGGGAGTCATTGTCTTTTTTTGCACAGGGTGGCGAGAGTTGCTGAGGGATGCTCGACAGGGTAATCAGGCAAACTAATTACTGCTCAAAGGGTTGCAAAAATACTGGCCAAACTGGCCAGGCGTTTGCTGCAATGGACGAGTCGAAAGGAGACTCAATATGAGCCGTATTCGTTCGCAAGCCGGGTGCCATGCACCCTCGAAGTTCATCCCTCAATCCACCGGGGGAAAATCGAAAAAGCCGATGGCCCATCGGCACGAGCGTCGGAAGATCCGGGAGTTCCTGAAGCACGAGGGGGCGTGGATCGACGAGAGTTGAGTCGGTCGGTTCGAAATCTACCTCAACGTTGATCGGTCGTGGCGCAACGTCCATCGGCGTTGCGCCCTCTCGGGATAGCGTGCACCGTCGTGGATCGGTCGGGTCGACCGTTGAGATTCCCTGGGTTCACGCAACGGGCGTCTGGCTGCGAGGGAAGGAACGTGAGGCACACAGACCCCGGCGCGTCCGGGTTGGTCGGCATTACAGACCCGATGGTTTCACGGCGGTCGCCCTGGTGGTTATCACCAGTGGTGGTGGCTGTTCTAAGATCGTGTCCTTAGCAGAGCAGGAACTGGCAAGCGGTTTCCGGTTTGCGAAACCATTTTTCGGCAAATAGGGGGCAGGGGGAGAGGAGAGCGTGCGCCTCATCGTCATGGAAAAAAATGGACAAACAGGCGCAACTTTTGGGTCAGCGCGGGTTCCTTATTTGTCATGAAAAAATATGGATTAATTGGATTATTGACGGTGGCCGTGGTGGCACCGGTGTTGGCGCAAACTCCGAAACAGCCCGGGCCGGGAGGACCACGCGACCCCCAGGTGCGTCTGGAGCGCATCGCTGAGCGACTCGGTCTGACCGAGGACCAGCGCCAACGGATGGGCAGACTGATGGAAAAACACAGCACCGAAGCAAGGGCCATTCGTGAAAACGAGGCACTTTCGCCGGAACAGCGGAGAGACCAACTGAGCACCTTGAGGCAACAACACCGGGCCGAGGTGTCCTCTATCCTAACCCCGGAACAAAGGGCGCAATGGGAAGCCGCACGCGAACGTCTGCGGGAAGGTCGTCCTGAGCGCGCAGAGCGCAAAGGCCTCCCGAAAGGTAGGCGTCCATCAGACGCTAGCTGATGGGTTCATCTTGGTAACGGGGCGGAGCTGGGTGGTGCAACGGGGGTGAGAGCATGGAGCTACGGTTGCCAAGCCCAAGCCGGTGTGATAGCCTGACCGTCCATGTCTGAAACGCCCTCCGCCAAGCCGCCTAAACTCCCGAAAGCTCCCCCCCGGCGGCGGCGGGAGGAACCGGCCCCCGGTGCCGGGAACTGGCGTGGACTGATCCTCTTTGGCGTCCTTCTTGCCATGCTGCTCACTTTTTTTTGGGCGCGTGAATCCCAGACAGCAGCCCAGACAAAAGAACT
>CALFVM010000294.1 GCA_937928665.1 uncultured Candidatus Methylacidiphilales bacterium | reverse complement strand
GGGTGGTTTGGGTGGGGAGGATGGATTCGAGGGTGGCAGCGACGATCGGGGCATCTGGATCGACGGTGAAGTCGCCCGTGAGCAGGCCGACGCGCCAGCCGCGGGCCCGCCATTCGGCAAATTTGTCATTGGCCAGGGCGCGGGTGGGGACGGTGTAAACGGCCCGATGGCGGGAACCGGTGCGGGCGACGAGTTTTTCGAAGATGTAGGTTTTGCCGGCACCGGTGGGGGCATCGACGATGACGTCGCGCCCGGCCAAAAGAGCCTCAATAGCTGCTTGCTGCCAAGGGTCGGGGAGAACGAGGGCTTGGAGGGCGTCCCAGGACACGGGAGTAGGCTAGCTGGGTTGGCGGGGGGCGCAACGGGGGAGCGAGGGCGGAGTGCTGGCGCAAAGGAAGTGGTCGGACGGGTAACTGGCATGGTCGTGACAATTTTTGTCGCGGCCGAGACAGGGAATGTGATCGGGCCGGGGATCGGGGTGGGGGTGGTGGGGTAGGGTTAGTCGAGGAGGTTACGGATCTCCTGAATAAGGGTTTGAGCGCGGAAGGGTTTTTCGAGGAAACGGAAGCGGGAGGGATCCCAGTTCTGGGAAACGCCTTCGCTTTGGCCGAACATTTCCTGGTTGTAGCCGGAGATCATGATGATTTTGATTTCCGGGCAGCGGGCGATCAGGCAGGCAGCGAGGTCGTAGCCGGAGATATCGCCGGGCATGATGACGTCGGAGACGAGGACGGCGGGGGGAGTTGTGGTGTGGTTGAACCAGTCAAGAGCTTCGCGGCCGCTGGCGACGGCAGTGCAGTGAAAACCGGCCCGGGTGAGCATGTTGGCGAGGAGGGAGCGGATGCCGGGCTCGTCCTCGACGAGGAGGACGGAGGCGGGGGGGATCTCTGCAGGCGGGGATGGAGTGGGATCTTCCGGGGTTGCCGGTTGGGCAGAGGTGCGGAGGAGGAGGTGAAAGGTGGTGCCGCGTCCGACCACGCTTTCGACGCGGATGTCGCCACCGTGCTGACGGATGATGCCATCGACCATGGAAAGGCCGAGGCCGCTTCCCTGACCGACCTCCTTGGTGGTGAAAAAGGGTTCGAACATGCGGACCTGGACCTCAGGGGGGATGCCTGATCCGGTGTCGGTGACGGAAAGGCAGATGCGGGGCTGGCCGTCGGCGTCGTTGACGGCCGAGGCGGCGAGGGAGAGTCGTCCGCCACGGGGCATGGCGTCACGGGCGGTGAGGGCAAGGTTGAGGATGACGTGTTCGATCGAGCGGGCATCGGCCAGCGCGGGGGGCAGTTGGTTTTCAACGGAGACTTCCAGTTCGATGTTTTCGGGAACGATCCGGCGGATGACGCTGCGGAGGGAAGCGAGGAGGCGGGGGATGTCGACGGGGCCGAGTTGGAGGGTGGAGCGGCGACCGTAGAAGAGGAGTTTGCGGGTGAGGTCACCGGCGGAGCGGGCGGCCTGGTCCATGGCTTCGACGCTTTCGAGGCCGGTGGGGCTGAGTTGTTCATCCTGGCGGAGCATTTCGATTCCGCCGACGATGACGGTGAGGAGGTTGTTGAAGTCGTGGGCGACCCCGCCGGCGAGGGCGCCAACGGTCTCGGCCATTTCGGCGCGGCGGACGGCCTCCTGGAGGCGGTCGCGTTCGGTGAGATCTTCGACAACGCCGCAGATGAGAAAGTCGGAACCGACGGTGACCCGCGAGAGGTGGACTTCGACTTTGCGCTCGGTTCCCTCCGGCAGGGTGACCCAGGCCTGAAGGGTGGCAGAGCCTTTGCGGGAGAACTGCGTCTCTACCTCAGGCCAAGGGGGCACGGCCCGGCCGAGGCAATCGGGCAGGCTGGTGCCCGGGCCGAAGGCGGAGAGGGTGCGGTTAAAGAGACGGGCGCAGGCCGGGTTGGCTTCGATGAAATCCCAGGACTCGTTTTTGAGGAGGAAGATGCCTTCGGGGAGTTGATCGAGTACGGCTTTGTGTTTGGCGTCGCGGAGGGCAAGGTTGCGTTCACTTTCGGTGAGGCGGCGCATGGTGCCCTTTAGAACCGCTCCGAACCGGGCAATTTCGTCGTAACCACTGACGAGGGGTTTGTCGGTGAAGAGTTCGGCGGGGCTGAGTTTTTCGACGGCGGTGGTGAGACGGTTGAGGCGAGAAAAGATGAGGGTGCGGAGAAGGAGGAGAAGGTAGGCGACGGCACCGACGCCGAGGATGGCCAGGGCGATGGCGAGTTCCCGGGTGGTTTGGAAGCCCTGGTGAATCAGGGTGGCGGGCCAGGTGAGATGGAGGAGGATGTTGTCGTGGAGTCTGAGGGTGGCCGAGCGGAGTTGGGTGCCGGGGTCGATGTCTCCGGCTCCGGCGCGACCGTTGGGCCATTCGAGATCGGTGCGGAGTTGGAGGGCCTGATGAAGGGCGGTGAGCCAGGTATCGTCGAGCCATCGGCCGAAGATAAGCCAGCCGGGGGAGGGACCGCTGCGGTCACTTTCCATAACGGGTGCGGCGGCGACCAGGGCGGGACGTCCATCGATCAGGAGGAATTGCGTGGGAGTCTCCATGAGGTCAGCGGGGGGTTCGAGGAGACCGGCTTGGGTGAACAACTCGACGACGGGATCTCCGGTGCGGCCAACGGGCGGGATGGGATCGGAGAAGCCGGGGCCGCGGTTGGCAAGAAGGGTCTTGTCGGAAGCGATGAGCCAGGCGCGGTCGACATTGAGGGATTCCAGAGAGACGGGGGCGAGGTTGAGTTCGAGGAATTTGGGGTTGCGGCGGCGGAAGAAATCGGCCATGTCGGACCAATAGGCGTAGTCCAATGAGGCACGACGAAGGGCACTGGCCTTCTGGTCGATCAAAACTTCGGTCCGGACTATTTGGGAGGCGGCCTGATCATTTTCGAGGGATTCGAAGCGCTGGATAATTCGTTGGTGGATGATGGAGAGGAGGACGAGGGCGACGGCGATGGCGAAAAGGAGAAGGTAAAGGACCGTGACCCACTGAAGACTACGGTGGGGACGAAAGGATAAGGCCCGATGCGTCACAAGGTTCACGTAAGCGGATCGGTGCCCTTCCGGCAACTGCAGGAAGAGGGTCCTTTTTAGCGTTCCGCCGACGGAGGGTAGCGTTTAGGGTGACGCACCTGTGAGAGTGTCTGCACTGTCCATTCGCTTCGGTTCGCCTGCGCTTCATCTTTTTTTGGGTGGGTTGGTTCTTGCGGTGGTTCTGGCGTGGGCGGCACCTGAATGGGGTTTGCCGGAAGGACCGTTGCAGGCGCGATGGGTGTCAAAACTGGGGGTGGTGCTTATCTTTGTGGTGCAGGGATTGAGTCTGCCCACGGAGACGTTACGGGTTGGGTTAACGAATTGGAAATTGCATGTGTTTTGTTTGGTAGGGATTTATGTGGTGTTTCCTGCAATGGTCCTGCCGGTGGTTTGCTTGGGGCGGGCGTGGTTGACGACGGAGTTACAAATCGGCTTGGTGTTTTTGGCGTTTCTGCCCACGACGATTTCGACAGCGGTGGTGTTTACAGGTCAGGCGGGTGGAGATGTGGCGGGGGCACTTTTCAATGTGACCTTGGCCAATTTGCTGGGAGTGTTCATCACGCCGGCGGTCTTGGCAGGGGCACTGGCAGCGGAGTCGGGGATTGCGGTGCCGTTGGGTCCGCTGCTGGGGCAGATTGCGCTGTTGATTCTCCTGCCGTTTGCCGTGGGTCAGGCGTTCCATGGTTGGGCAAAGGATTGGGTAAGCCGTCATCGGGCGGTGCTCAGTCACGGATCGAATGTGATCATCTTGTTCATCGTGTATGCGGCGATGTGCGATTTGTTTGCCGCGAGAGCTTCGGGGGCACTGGAGGGGGCACCCTTTGTTGAGGCCTTGGTGCTTTGCCTCGCGTTTTTGGGGGTGAGCCGGGCGGTGGCGGCCTTGGTTTTGCGGCGGTTGGGGTGGACGGAGGAGACGAAACTAGCGGCCTTTTTTTGTGCGTCGGAGAAGACGTTGGCGGCGGGGGTGCCGATGGCCACACTGGTGTTTGCGGCGGCGGGCCCGGCGGCTCCGGCGGCACCGGCCCTGGTGTTGCTTCCGATCCTGCTCTATCACCCGTTGCAATTAGCGACTGACAGTATTCTGGCCCAGGGATTGGCGGCTCGATGGGTGGGCGGGAGTGTGGAACCGGTCGGTAAAGGCTAACGACTGGCGTTAATGTCTGACGGTCGGGGGGTGATTGAGGGTTGCAGTGGAGCGGAGGGGTTGGTCTGGGCCTGGAAGTAAACTTCGCCAGGCCACCAGGGAAAGAGGTGGGCAAAGGCCAGATTGAAGTGGATCCAGCGGATGGAGTCTTCGAGGGGAGAGCCGCTGGAGCGCAGGGCGAAGGCACCGGTGACTTCGGCATCCGTCCAGGATCGGGTTCGGAGGATGTTTTTCACCCGGCGGGAGGAGAACTGGCACCAGTGCCCGCCCTGGTCGTATTTCTTCCGGAGGCGGGATTCACGGAGCTGCTGGAAGGGGTGCGGGATGGAAGGCACCCCGCCGATGACGAGGGAGCCTGGGGAGAGTCGGGCTGCCAAATGTTCCATGAAGGTTTCGGGATCGCGCAGGTGTTCAAGCACGTGGATGAGAAGGATTACGTCGTAGCGGAAAAAGGACCGAGGTTGTTCGACGTCGGCATTGAAGGTTTCAAGGGTATGGTAACCGGCCTGGGCGAGGGAGTCGTCGTCTTGGAGGGCTACGTCGAAACCATCCCATTGATGGTAGAGTTGCTGTCCGGTGTGGAGGTGTGCGGGGCTGTGTTGCCAAACAAAGTCGGCGCATTTTTTTTGTTGCCCGGAACCGATGCCAATTTCTGCGATGCGCAGGGGCCGATTTAATCGGGTTCGGTGGGCTTCCATCCAGGCGTAGGCAATGAGGTAGCGGGCGAGGCGGATGGGGTAGCGGCGGGAGTTTTGCTTGGGAGAAAGGCCGGCGGCTTCGCCTGGACTATCTTGGGGCGCGAGGTGGTGAATGGGGGTTAGAACGGCGCAGGCGAAATGGAGGGCACTTTGGAGAGGCGAGGAACGGACAGACATGGTGGGGGAAACTCGCCAATGAATGCGAGGGGTTTTCCTCTGGCAAGCGAAAAAGGGAGAAAGCCAGGGCCGTGGCGTGGCGGGACGGGCCGGGGGGAGGGGTGAGGTCGGCCTAGCTTTTGGCGGGTTTAACGGAGTGGTCGGCTGAGGTCAGAGGTTCTTGCAGGGTTTTGAGGAAGCGTTTGAGGGCGGGAGAGAGGACGCGCCCGCTTTTGTAGATGATGCCGAGGGGGCGGTAGAATTGGCGGCCTTCGAATTCAATGGGGACGAGGCTGCCGGCTTTGGCTTCCTGCTCGATGGTGGCGCGGGGAACGATGGCGATGCCGGCATCGATTTCGACGGCGCGTTTCACGGTTTCGATGTTGTCAAATTCCATGACCGGCTTGGGGTCGACGCCGGCTTCGCGGAACATTTTGTCGATGGCGCGCCGGGTGGGGATGTCGGATTCGAAGGCGATGAACTTGTGGGGGCCGAGGTCGGCGACTTTGACTTCGGTGGTCTGGGCGAGGGGATGGTGCGGGGCGCAAATGGCAACGAGCCGGTCTTTTTTGAAGGGTTCGGTTTTGAGGTTCTTTTTCTGGCTGGGAAAGGCAACGAGGCCGAGGTCGCAGGTGCCGGCCTGGACTTCGTCGTAAACCTGATTGGAGCGGCGGTATTCGACGTGGACGTTGACCTGGGGAAATTCGATGAGGAAGCGTTTGAGGTAGGGGGGGAGTTCGTGGAGACCGATGGAGTAAACGGTGGCGAGGCGGATGGTGCCAGAAATGATATTGCGCATTTCGTTGAACTGATGCTGCAATGTTTCGTAATGGGTGACGATTTGGCGGCTGGTTTGGTAGAACAGGTCGCCTTCACGGGTGAGGGCGAAGCGTTTGCTGCTGCGCTCGATGAGGGGGACGTGGAAGCGTTCTTCAATGGCCCGGACCTGCTGGCTGACGGCGGATTGGGTGATGGAATTGAGCTGGGCCGCCTTGCTGAAGCTCTGGGATTCGACCAGATCGCGAAAGACTTTGAACGACTCGACTTGCATGAGTTTACGATAAGCGATTCTTATTTGTAGTCAATGCTCTTCGATGCCTGCTTATGTCCAATTCTTTGGCTGAACGTCTGGTGGAGATTGAACGGAGGATCGTCGCGGCGGCCAGCCGGGTCGGACGGGCGGCGGCGGAGGTGCGGCTGATCGGGGCGTCGAAGAA
>CALFVM010000293.1 GCA_937928665.1 uncultured Candidatus Methylacidiphilales bacterium | reverse complement strand
TAGGTGTATCCGCCGGTCTGGGTCGGTGCGGTGGGCGGGTCGTAGAGAGTTTGATTTGGCGAGGATGGGGGCGGGTAATCGTAGCGGACAGCCGTTTCATCTTTTGAGGCGCAGGCGGCGAGTAGGGCCGCCCCAGCGAGAGGGAGGAGGAGCTTTTGGGTCATTTCAGAGGCAATCGTATACAAGGTCGGGTGTGGGGAAAAGCATGAATCGGCAGGTAACGAACGAAGGTGCGGTTGAGCCGGGCGTGGGGAGACGAGCGAGGAGATTACAGGCTGACAGGAAAAAAGGAAATGAAACCGCTTGACCCAAGTTGATGGGTGTGTTTTTTAAAAGGGACACTACATATTGTATGCGCTGTCCAAAATGTGGGGGAATGGAGGATAAAGTCATCGATTCCCGTTCGTGGAAAGACGGGGCGGTCATCCGGCGGCGTCGCGAATGCTTGGGGTGTAATTACCGGTTTACGACGTACGAGGAGATTGAACGTGAGGATTTGAAAGTAGTGAAGCGGGACGGGCGCTATGAAACCTTTGACCGGAAGAAGATGGTGAGTGGGATTTATCGAGCGTGCGAGAAGCGGCCGGTTAAGCCGGATGTTTTGGAGAAGCTGGCGGACAGTCTGATCGAGGATTTGGAGAAGCGATTCAGTAAAGAGATACCGGCGCGTGAGATTGGGGAAGGGATCATGGCGGGGTTGAGAAAGATCGATGAAGTAGCCTACGTCCGGTTTGCTTCGGTGTATCGCAACTTCAAGGATATTAACGAGTTCGTGGACGAGGTGCAGAATCTTCATCTGGCGGCCAAACCATGATTGCTCCGGGTCAACGGCTGCCGATGGTGCAATGGCGAAATTGCCGCTCGGTGCCGCTTTCGGTAGGCTGGCTGGCAGAGTCTCTGGCGGCTTCGGCCGAATGTGCCGGGGCGCGGGACTGGAGTTGGTCAGGAGACGTGGCGAAAGCCATCGGCCATTATTTGGAGACGGAGTTTGAGGGGCAGACCATCACGACGGAGCAGTTAACGGAGGTGCTCCGCTGCTCGCTGCGGGGCATTGGCTGCGGGGAGATTGCGAGGCGGGCGACGATTGTGGCACCGCGGGTGAGTATTTACCTGCCTGACCTGGCGCGTCAGGCCGGATTGGAACTGCTCTTTTTTCGTCTGTTGCGTTACCGGTTGGATGAAGCGGTGGATGTGGTTGTTCGTGGTGTCCGGCTGGAAGGGATCCGTCCCTGCGTCAAGATTTTGGGCGGGTCAAAAACATGGCGGTCACGTTGCGAGGCGTTGAGCGATGAAATTGTGGCCTTTACCCGTCAGCAATTGCATGGAAGTTCTCGCCTGCCCGTGGATTTGGTTATTGTCTGAGGGCGATGAAAACGGTGTTTGAAAAGATTATCGACCGCGAGTTACCGGCCGACGTGGTGGCGGAGGGAGATCGATGGATCGCCTTTCGGGATATTCATCCGGCGGCACCGGCTCATGTTCTCGTCGTGCCTAAAAAGCCGATTGCCCGGTTGGCGGCAGCGACCAGCGCGGAACAGGGTGTGTTGGGCGAACTCCTGTTGGCCGCCGCGGAGGTTGCCCGGCGCGAGGGCCTTGGCGAGTCGGGGTTTCGGATAGTCATCAATAACGGGCCGGATGGCGGGGAAACGGTCCCGCACCTCCACGTACATGTGTTGGGCGGGCGGGCGATGAACTGGCCACCGGGCTGAGACGATGGCGGGTTAGGGGCCGTGGTCCCAGCCTTCGAGAAAAGCGGAGATGAGGCTGGGGAGGCGGGCACTGTAGCCACCTTCAAGCACGGCAAAGGCGCGGTGGCCGTGAAGCCAGGATCCGATTTCACGGAAGTCCGCTTCGCGCAGCGAACAGTGGGCGAGAGGATCGAATTCGTAGGCGTCAAATCCAGCGGAGACGGCAATAAGTGCGGGGCGGGTGGAGAGAAGTTCATCCCAAGCCTGGCGGAGAATGTTCATGTGGTCTTGGCGGGTGGAGTGGGGGGGAATGGGGTGATTGCGGCAGCGTTTGGATCGGTGTTGACCACCGCTGCCGGGATAACAGGGAAATTGGTGGACGGAGGTGAAGAAGGTGCCGGGACGATTGAGAAGGATAGCTTCGGTGCCGTTGCCATGATGAACATCGAAGTCAAAGACAGCGACGGAGGGTTCACCCTCGGCCAGCGCGGCCAAAGCGGCCACCGCGATATTGTTGAGATAGCAAAAGCCCATGGGTCCGTCGGGCGTGGCGTGATGGCCGGGGGGGCGCATGAGGCTGAAGGCTGGGTGCCCTCGGCGCGCAGCCCGCATGGCGCGAAGGGCGGCGCCGGCGGAGAGACGGGCAAGGGAGTCGATGTCAGGGAACCAGGGGGTGTCGTTGTCAAAGGATGCCTGCCGCTGGCGCAAGGTCTCGAGAGCAGCCAGGGTGTGAACGCGGAGGAGGTCGTCGTCGGTCACGGAATCAGGCCCGAGCCATTCGAGGAAAAGGTCCCGGTTGGCTTTGAGGTGTTGGTAGGTTGCGGAGATCCGTTCCGGATTTTCGGGATGCGAGGCGGCCCGATAGCTACAACAACGGGAATCGTGGACGAGGATCAACGGGATGGGAGGGTTGATGGTCGGGCAAGAGCCCGGAGTTCCGGCGGAAAGATGACCCCGTGGCGGGCGGCGAAGTCGGGGTTGAGGGTGAGAGTGAGTTTGCTGACGGGCTGGATGGGGAGCTCCGACGGCGGGGTGCCCGTGAGCACGCGGATGGCGAGGGTGGCGGCGTCGGCTCCGGATTGTTCAAAGTCCCGGGCGTAGGTGAGCCATGCGCCCTGATTGGATTGAGGGCTGTTGAAGGTGAAGAGGGGAAGCTTGGCGCGTTGGGCGGCCTGGGCGATGCTGGAGAAGGTGGTGCTGGTGAGGCTATCGGAGATTTGGACGATCGCGTCGAGGCGCATGCCGGCGAGGGCGGCGGCGGCATCGGGAACGTCATTGGCGGTGTTGGCGGGGACGGTGATCAGTTCCAACCCGGCCTGGCGGGCGGTTTCGGAGAAGATTTTTTCGTAGGTGACCGAATTGATTTCGCCGGGCGTGAAGAGCGTGCCGATGCGACGCCAGGCGGGGAAGTGGCGACGGATGAGATCGACCATTTCGACAAAGGGTGACATGACGGTGCTGCCGGTGAGGTTAGGGCGTTGGGTGCCGTCGGGTGCGATGGCACCAGCGGCGCGGGCATCGGCCACGACGCAAAAGACAACAGGCTGGCGGGAGACTTTGTTGAGGCAGGCCTGGAGAGCCGGGGTGGTGATGGGAATGATGAGATCCACGTGGGCGGCCACGGAGGCATCGACCATGCTGTTGAGGACGCCAAGATCGCCTTGGGCGGCTTGAACATGGAGCCGAATGGCATCGGTCCAACCGGCTTCAGCCAAGCCGCGTCGGATACCGTGAATGGCATCTTCAACGGCGGCTGTATCGACATAGCTGATGACATTGACGCGGAAAGTGCGGCCGGGCGGGGGCGGCGGGAGGGTGGTGGCGCGACGGTCATCGCGCTCGCCAAGGATGACGGTGGCCTGCTCGCGGACCGATTCGGGGAAGGACCACGAGTCACGCAGACCTGCAAGAGCGGCTGGGTTGAGCAGCAGTTGCTGGGGCAGGATGTTGGACACGGGGATGTCGCCGGGGACCTCGCCCGAAAGGACGCGGGCAGCGACTTCGCCGGTCAGACGCCCGACTTCCTCGTAGTCGGCACCGAGGTCGAAGAGGGCACCGCGTTCGACGTTGGGAGGGATGACGGAGAAAACGGGGATCCGGTTGCGCCGGGCCACGCCGATAGCGGCATCGACGGCGGTGAGGACGGTGACATCGCCCCCGACCCAAATGGCCTGGGCACCCCGACTGGCCAGGGAGGCGACAGCTTCGGCGACACCCGAGGAGTTTTCGACGTTGACCTCGAGCAGTTCGATTCCAAGCTGGTCGCAAACGGCCCGGGCCATTTTGGTGTTGGCTTCCGAGTTAGCCTCAGTGGGGTTCCAGGCCACGCCGACGCGGGTGATGCCGGGGCGGAGTTGGCGGAGAAGCTGGAAGGCTTCCGGGACGGGCTGCTTGGTCCCAATGCCGGTCAGGTGGGCCGGATTGCCTCCGGGCCCGAGTTCGGAGATGCCGACGCCGGAGGCGATCGGGTCGGTGACCAGGCCGAAAATATGGGGCACGCGTCTGCTGCGGTTGGCATTGGCAACGGTCTTCAGGCTGGGAGTGGTCAGGGTGATGACAAGGTCGAACTTCCCGCTGACGACTTCACTGGCGATGGCATTGGCGGTGCCCATATCACCTTCGGCATTGAACTCGACGAGGTCGAGGTTCCGGCCCTGGAGCCAACCACCGCTGGCAAGGCCACGGCGGACGCCCCGTGCGCCATCTTCCAGGATGGGTTGGGAAGCGTGGCGGACTAGAGCAACCCGTTTGATTTGGCCGTCCCCGGCCGCGCGGGCTTCCCGATGCAGATAGTCGGTCAGGAGGAGGGTGGCGGAGGCGGCAAGGAGAAGAAATCCTCCGAGTCCAAGGCGCGCAAGGTCGGTGCCCATGAGGTAAGGGCTATCGCGTCCGAACCGAGGGGTTTCAAGCTTTAAGTTTTGGGTTCAGGGGGCGGGGTTGGGGGATTCAGACAAGGTTCCGGCCCGCATGGTCAGGACGCGCCCGGCGCGCCGGGCCAGAGCGGGGTCGTGGGTGACGAGGACGAGGGCGGTGCCGTGCTCCTGGTTAAGCTGGAAGAGCATGTCCTCGATGGGGCCGCCGGTGGCGGTGTCGAGGTTGCCGGTGGGCTCATCCGCAAAGAGAATCCGGGGTTGATGGATGAAGGCGCGGGCGAGGGCGACCCGTTGTTGTTCGCCGCCGGAGAGCTGGGCTGGATAATGGGAGGCTCGTTCGGCCAGGCCGACGCTGGCGAGGAGAGCGGAGGCGCGATCGGCCGCGCCGGATTGGCCGAGGAGTTCCAGGGGGACGAGGACGTTTTCCAACGCGGTCAGGGTGGGGAGGAGTTGGAAGTTTTGGAAAACGAAACCAACCAGGCGGCGGCGGAGCGAAGCCCGCCCGTCTTCGTCGAGGGCGGCCAGGTCCTGACCGGCGATGTGGACGCTGCCGTGATCGGGGAGGTCAAGTCCGGCGCAGAGCCCGAGGAGGGTGGTCTTTCCGCTGCCGGAAGGTCCAACAATGGCGCAGGTTTCGCCCGGGGCGATAGTGAAGGAGACCTGATTGACAACGGTCAGGCGGTGGCCGCCGGAGCGGTAGATGCGGGTGAGGTGATCAACGGCGAGAGCGGGGGCGTTGACAGGAACGGAAGAGGCGTGATTTTGTGGGGCGTGGAGAGGATGAAGTGAAGGCATGGTGGAT
>CALFVM010000292.1 GCA_937928665.1 uncultured Candidatus Methylacidiphilales bacterium | reverse complement strand
CCTGGGTGATCGGAAACCGGCCAATGAGGCTGGCATTGCCGATGGTCTCGGCTTGGAGAGGCTGGAGTAAGGGAATGGCTATCGCCGCAACTGCCAAAAGCCGCTGATGCACACCCCCCATGAAATGAATATAGGACCATTCTTTGGAGCGGCAAGAGGTTCTCCCTCGGAATCGCCTTGCGCTCACCGCCCGTGCCTATCACTTTACCGCCATGTTTGCGGCGTTTGATCAAGGCCTCATCTCCGGGAACAGTTGGCTGTGGCTCGCTCCTGCCGCCTGCTTCCTCATCGGATCGGTCCCCTTTGGCTTTATCATCGGGCGCACCCAGGGGAGTGACCTTCGCAAGGAAGGCAGCGGGAACATCGGTGCCACCAATGCCTTTCGCGTGCTGGGACCTCGTTGGGGAATGCTGGTTTTTACCCTCGATTTCCTTAAAGGCTGGCTTCCCATCTGGTGGCTGGGCCGCACCGCCCCATTTCATCTGACGTGGACGGACGTGGGCTCGGCGGATGCGGGCTTGCTTGTCTGCGCCCTGTTTATCGTGCTTGGACACAACTACACGCCCTTCCTGGGTTTCAAGGGAGGGAAGGGGATCGCGTCTTCCGCTGGCCTTCTCCTTGCCCTGATGCCCGCGGCCTTTTTGATCACGGCGGTAGTTTGGGGACTCACCTTCCTCGCCGGACGGATTGTCTCGGTCGCATCCCTGGCCGCATCCTTGGCCCTTCCTTTCGCCGCCTGGGCAACCCTCCCCGACCGGCCGCTCCTTATCGGGCTCTGCATCCTCCTCACGGTTATCAGCATTTGGCGGCATCGCAGCAATATCGCCCGCCTAATGGCCGGAACCGAACCAGCTTTCCGTCAGAGCCGGGGCGCACCTGGCGATGGGAGGACCACGTGAAGGTGGCGGTAGTTGGAACGGGTGCCTGGGGCAGAGCCTTTGCCGCGGCCTTGACCAGAAATGGGCACGAAGTGGAACTGGTGGGGCGACACGAACATTTCGTGTCGGCCGCTGCGGAGATGATTTTCGTTGCCGTTCCGGCCCAAGCTGTCCGGGAGCGGCTGACCACCTTGACGATTCCGGAAGTGCCTCTGGTCAGCCTGGCCAAAGGGATCGAGATCTCCACCGGCCTGCGCGTCACGCAGGTGATGGCCGAGGTGCACCCCGGACACGCGGTGGGCGCGGTCTCCGGCCCTGGCCTGGCCACGGAAGTCGCAGCCGGAAAACCGACCGTGCTCGTAGTCGCCGCCGACCGTTCCGGAGTCGCCGAAGCGGTGCAGCGCGTCATGCACAGCACGGTGCTGCGGACCTATCGCTCCGCGGACCTTACCGGCGTCGAGTATGGAGGCGCATTGAAAAACATATTCGCCGTCAGTGCCGGCGTCTGCCACGGTCTAAAAATCGGGGAGAACGCGATGGCAGGTTTGGTCACCCGAAGCCTGGCGGAAATGGTCCGAATTGCCGTTCATGGCGGTGCCAAAATGGAGACGCTGTTCGGCTTGAGCGGTCTGGGGGACCTGATGTTGACCGCCTACAGCTCGACAAGCCGGAACCATCGGGTCGGCGTGGCTTTGGCCGAGGGGAGGGGACTGGAGGAAATTTTGGCTAACCTGGGCGGCGTAGCCGAAGGCGTCTTCACCTGCAAAGCCATCCACAGCTTCGCCGCTGACCGGGGGATCAAAACGCCGATTGTGCATGAGACCTTCCGCGTGCTTTTCGAGGGCAAACCGCCCGGCGTGGCAATTCGGGACTTGCTCACCCGAGAAGTCTACGAGGAGTAGCGTGCTGATCGGCTTGCCATCAGGGCACTTTTGCCCCAAAACCGTTGATCCTGTCTTTTGGCCCTCGTAAAGACTGAAGGGCAGGGGCTCCCTCTACACTCCGCCACCTTCACCAAAACCTCCCATGCTCAAACGACTCCTTCACACCCGCTATCGGGTCGATGACCTCGATAAAGCCATCCACTTCTACCGCGATGTCCTTGGCCTTGAAATGACTCGGACCCACGAGTCCCCCCGCGGCTCCAAACTCGCTTTTTTCAAGGCCCCCGCCAGCGATGAAGAAATCGAAATCTGTTACTTCCCCAAGAGCGGCCCTGTCCACGTCCAGCCCGACCTGACTCATCTCGCCTTCGAAGTCGATGACATCGCCGCCTTTGCCGAACGAACCGCCGCCCTGGGCTACCCCCTCTCCGACGGACCAACCGAGACTAGTTCCGGCTCCATTATCGCCTTTATCGACGCTCCCGAAGGCTACGAGATCGAACTGATCCAAAAGCCAAAGTCCTGACTCCAGTCCGTGCAACGCCCTCTCATCATTGCCCCGTCGGTCCTCGCTGCAGATTACTCCTGCCTTGGTGCCGAGGTAAAACGGGTCGAATCCAGCGGAGCCGACTGGGTTCATGTTGACGTGATGGACGGTCACTTTGTTCCCAACATCTCTTTCGGCATGGAAATGGTTTGGATGCTGCGACGCCAAACCGGTCTCCCGCTCGATGTCCACCTCATGATCGAGCAACCCGATCGCTATGCCCGGAACTTTATTGAGGCCGGTGCTGACATCGTCACCGTCCATCTTGAAGCCCAACACAACGTCCTGAAAACTCTCCGCATGATCCGAGATATGGGCTGCAAAGCCGGTCTCGCCATCAACCCGCTCACCCTGGTCGAAAACGCCCTCCCGCTCCTCTCCCACATTGACCTTCTCCTCTGCATGACGGTTAACCCCGGTTTCGGCGGCCAAACCTTCATCATCGAAGTCCTCGATAAAGTCCGGGCCGCCCGCAAATACATCCGGGACCATAACCTCGACGTCGAAATCGAAGTCGATGGCGGCATCCACGCCGACACGGCCGGTCCTTCCGTCGCCGCCGGTGCCAATGTTCTCGTTGCCGGTTCCTTCCTGTTCAAGCAACCCGATATGAAGACCGGCGTTGATCGCCTCCGCCAGCGCGTCGCCGAAGTCAGTTCCGCTGGTTGACCGCCCCCCCAGATTGGGGTTTACTCTCCGGTTTCCAGCCTACCTCCTATGTCCCCCGCCCCGCTCACGCGCAACTTCTGCATCATCGCCCACATTGACCACGGCAAAACCACGCTCTCCGACCGCCTCCTCCAGGCCACCGGCACCGTCCAGCAGCGTGAAATGCAGGAGCAGCTCCTCGACTCCATGGACCTCGAACGCGAACGCGGCATCACCATCAAGGCCCACCCCGTTACCATGCACTACAAGGCCAAAGACGGCCAAACCTACCGCCTCAACCTCATCGACACTCCCGGCCACGTTGATTTCGCCTACGAAGTCTCCCGCAGCCTCTCCGCCTGCGAGGGCGCTATCGTCATCGTCGATGCCGCCCAGGGCG
>CALFVM010000291.1 GCA_937928665.1 uncultured Candidatus Methylacidiphilales bacterium | reverse complement strand
GCTCTGCGCCAAATTGGCCCCTATTTGAAGTTCCGGCTGGAACCGGGCATCCATGGGACGTTGATCGGCAAGCCGTTTATCGGGGATGAGGTATATATTGGAGAGGGCACGGTGGTAGAACCGGGAGCCTACATTCAAGGGCCGGCGTGGATTGGGCGAAATTGCGTCGTTCGCCATGGAGCCTATCTCCGCGGCCAGGTCATTGTCGGGGATGGTTGTGTTTTGGGGAACAGTTGCGAGTTCAAGAACTGCCTTCTTTTTGATGGGTGTGAGGTGCCCCATTTCGCCTATGTCGGGGATTCCATCCTGGGCCACAAAGCCCACCTTGGCGCAGGGGTGATCTGTTCCAATGTCCGGCTGGACAGGCGGGAAATCCTCGTGCGGCATGAAGGTCAAACTTTCGATACCGGGCTCAAAAAATTCGGAGCCATCGTGGGGGACGGGTGTGAAGTCGGCTGCAACTCGGTGCTCAACCCCGGGTCGATTCTGGGAAGGGGTGGCAAGGTGATGCCGGGAACGATTTTTGTCGGCATTCTCAAAGCGGGTGGCATGGGCCGCTCCCGCAGATAACCTTTGGTATGTCTGAACCCGCTGCACGCTGGATTGATTCTGGAATGGTGGCGCGCCTGGCGCGTCTCCCGCTTCGGCCCCGACGCCCCGTGAGCGGGACGATGTCGGGCCAGCACAAAAGCCCTCATCGTGGCTCTTCGGTTGAGTTTGCGGAATACCGGAAATATGCGCCGGGAGACGACATCCGGCGGCTGGATTGGCGTGTGCTGGCCCGCTCAGATCGGTTTTACATGAAGGAGTTTGAAGCTGAGACCAACCTCCGCTGTTACGTCCTCCTCGATTGTTCCGGTTCGATGGGCTACGGCTCGGGTTCGATTCCCAAGTTCGACCGCGCACGGCAGCTAGTGGCCTCGCTGCTCTACCTCGTGGTCCAGCAGGGCGACGCCGCCGGATTGGTGCGCGTGCGGGAGGATGGACTGGATGAACTCCCAGCCAAGCGGAATCCGGCCCATGTTCGGACGCTTCTCGAATCCCTGGATGGCGCGGTGGCGAAAGGGGAAACGGGCCTGGTGACGGCGATTCATGAGGTGGCAGAAAAGATCCGCGAACGTGCCCTGGTGGTGATTGTCTCGGATTGTTTTTGTCCGCTGGCACCGCTGCTGGAGGCCCTGCGACATCTTGATTTCAAGAAGCATGATGTGGCCGTGTTTCAGGTAGTCGATCCCGATGAAGTGACTTTCCCTTTCGAGCGTCCCACCCGTTTTGCCGATCTGGAGTCGCCTGGCCATCTCACAACGGAGCCGTCCCTCATCCGGTCGGAGTACCTGGAGGCCTTCGGTCGTCACGTGGAAGGTCTGCGTGATGGCTGTGCCCAGTTTCGGGCTGACTTCATTCAGGTTTCAACCGACCGCGACCTTGAGGAGGTCCTGGCCGACTTCTTGGGAGATCGGCTTCGTTGATTTCGTCACCCTTGCCAACCGGGTGACCAGCAGGTGGTCCGTCCGCCGACCTGTTCCCGGGCCAAGGCGCAGCCCGTCTTGGGGCAGTGGCCGCCGTCTTTCCAGCGGTGATTGAAAAGCCACGAATCCGGGAGGTCGCCCCACCGTTCCCCGATGATCCGGAGCGCAGATCGGGAGACCTGCCGGATTTCCCGGTGGAGTTTGCGCAACTCGGCCGGGCTCAACGAGCCGGCTTTCCGGTGCGGAGCCAGGCGGCAGCGCCAGAGGATTTCGTCCGCCATCCAGTTGCCGATCCCGGGGAAAAATTCCTGCATGAGGAGGAACGCTTTGACCGGGGTGCCCCTGCGGCGTTGGACGGCGGTCGCCACCCGATCGGGCGTGAACCCATCGTCGAGGACGCCGGGTGGCAGGGCTTGCCACCAGGCCGGTGGTTTCTGGCTCAGGTCAAAACGGACGCGTCCGAACAAACGGGGATCACGGAAGACAAGGGACCGATTCGGTTGGTGGAGAACCAGATGATCATGTTTGCCTGGTGCAAATCCCGCTGGTTCGGCGGCCAACTCACCTGTCATGCCCAGGTGAACCCCGAGCCATCTGCCGCCACTGAAACCAAAGAGCATTTGCTTCCCATGGGTCCACCCTCCGCGGAGGATGGTTCCGGTCAGTTCGCGTTGCACTAGCAGGGGGTCGCAGCCTCGGAAGATCCTGGCCTTTGGGTGCAACTCTACCGCTGTCACTCTGCGCTTGAAGCCCGGAGCCCAGCACTTTCGGAAATATTCGACTTCAGCCAACTCGGGCATGGGGGGAACATTTCACTTTCTGGGCTTCGCGCAACGATCAAGAAGCAGGCGTCGGCTTTCCCAGGCAGGTGCGGCTCAGCGGAGTCCCGTGCCGCGATAGCCGTTCGGGTCGATCTCGACTGCCGTGAACCCGAGTTCCATCAGCGATGTCTGCCACCTGCCTTCGGCCTCGCGCAGGCCGGCCACCTCATCAGGTGCCACTTGAATCCGCGCCGCCGTCCCAGTGTGGCGCACCCGGACAACACGGAACCCAAGTCCCCGCAACAATGCTTCAGCCGCTTCCACCCGTGCGAGTTTGTCCGGGGTCACTTCCTGGCCGTGCGGAATCCGCGAGGCGAGGCAGGGCGAGGCGATCTTCTCCGCCACCCGCAGGCCAGCCTCTGCAGCGAGCCGCCGCACTGCCGCTTTCCCCAGACCGGCTTCACGCAAGGGTGCGCGAACGGCAAACGCCCGCGCCGCCGCGCTGCCCGGCCGGTCCGCCGCGATGTCGTCGGCGTTTTCACCGTAGGCCAGCGTGTCAAAACCCTCGGCTGCCGCCAGGTCTTCCATTTTCGCAAACAGCTCTGCTTTACAAAAAAAACAGCGGTTCGGCGGGTTGGCGCGATACTGCGGATTCTCCATCTCCTGCGTTCCGATGATTCGGAGGGGCAGTTGGTGATCGCGGGCGAATTGAATTGCCCCCTCCCGCTCCGAGCGGGCCAGGCTGGGCGAATCGGCCAACACGCCCAACACCCGGTCACCGACCTCCTGATGGCTCCGCCACAAAAGATACGCGCTGTCCACTCCGCCGGAATAGGCAACCAAGAGACGGCCGCAGCTCCGCAAGGTTTCCGCCAAACGAACCTCTTCAATCCCCATCACAATCATGAGACTAGCACCCTCCGGCCACGCATGCACGCAAGGAGGGCCGGGATGATTAGTGCGTTGGACGCTGGGAAAGCATCGGGGATTGCCGGTTGATTTCCCAGGCCAAACGGTGCTCCTCCGTCGCCGCCATCAATTCCAGATCAGTCAACTGATTGAAATAGTGAAGTGCCGAATCGTAATCGGGGACTTCTTCCCACATGGCCGGTTCGATATTGTCTGAGGCCGCCGCACAGGCCCACATGATCCGGGTCGCCCGTTCAACTGCCTCGCAGCTTTCTTTCAGCTTGAACATTTGGGCGGGATCCATCGCCATTTCAATGCTCGTCAACGGACGTGGTGCTGCCGACAGCGCGGCGGCCACCTCGTGAAAACCTCGGACCAGAATCGGATCCTCGCTGTTTTTACGAACGTGCGCTTCGAACCGGGCAAAGGACGGAACATCGGAACACTTCATAATCTCCCCACTACCAAAGTTGGACAAAAAGGTTCGGGAGCGCAAATGAATACGAATGCAATCGATTTTATCGTTAGGCAGGCAGGCGGCTTCTCCAAGGCCTGTTTTTCCCGCGCATGCCCAGAGGCGAAACTTTCCCTTGTTTGACTCAACAAGCTCCCTGGTAGAACTTTCCCCGCATGGTCCGTCGCTCCCTTGGCCTGATTCTGCTCAGCCTCGCAGGGCTTCTCATGGTGACCGTGGGCGGGCTTGCGCTGGTGGCCGTTTTTTATGCATGGTCGGGGGCAGCCGATCTTACTGCGATTGAGGCCGAAGTCCGCGCCGCTGGTGCCAAGTGGTCTTTCGCTGACTACGGCATGGAGCCCGGGGAAGTGCGCGGGGAAGGGTTCGACGACTGGGTCGCCGCCGTCAACCGTCTGAAGAAGGTCCACAACACCGTTCATGATACCGTCGGCCCGGTCTCCCCCCAACCGGGTGGACTGGGTGCAGCGGCATCGCTCCGAAGTGGAACGCCCCAAGACCACGGCATCAAGGAAGGGTTGACCTGGTCGGATATGAAGGAGGCGTACGCTCCGGTGCGGGAAGCCTTTGCAGCCTGTGTCCAAATCGCGGAGAGCCGGGATATTTCTTTCCGGCCCGATTATGACTCCGGTGTTATCGCCTCCTTCGGTGGGATTTCCCCCGCGCTCGATTTTTGCAGAGCCGGGAATCAACTGGCCCAAATCGAGTTGGTCACCGACGGTCCGGCATCTGCCCTTGGGACGGCCGAACGCCTTCAGGCCACGCTGGCCAAGGCTGACCGTGGACCCAGCCTTAGCCTGATCGAAGTGCTTGTGGAAAGCACCAAACGCCAGGCAGCCCTGCAAACTTTCCGGGACTTGATCCTCGTCGACAATCTGGGTCCGGCCGAGTTGGACCGACTCGAGGCACTCCTGCCGACCACTTCCCTTCTGGATTCAATGGAATCTGCCATCGAGGGAGAACGTGCCCTCAATCTTCTTTGGGTCCGGGACCAAGTCC
>CALFVM010000290.1 GCA_937928665.1 uncultured Candidatus Methylacidiphilales bacterium | reverse complement strand
GGTCGTAGGGACGGCCATCCTGACGGATACCTTTATCCAAAATTGAGCCCCGGACCGCTTTCTGCTGCAGGTGATCAAACGCCTGCGAAATTTCAAAAGGCGTTGCCTCCGGGAACTTGGCCAAAACCGCCGCTTTCACCTCGTCCTTCAAATGTCGAACGGCCGCGTTCCGCTCCACCTTCGACGGCGTATTCAAAGCCGCTTCAATCCGGTCCCCCGCCACGTGATAGGCGATTTCAAGAATCTCTTCCTTGACCAGCATGAACGGAACCTGCCGCTTGGCTTTCCCCGCTTTCGCGCCCAGCTCTCTCAAGGCCTCCACAATCACCGTGACCTGGCTTTGGGCGAAGTCGAGAGCGGCGTTAAAGTCCGCTTCCGGCATTTCCAGCGCACTACCTTCGATCATCAGAATCTCGGTCGCCGTTCCGACATACACCAGATCGAGATCGCTCCGGTTCATCTCGGCATGGGTCGGGTTCACGACGTACTGCCCGTCGATCCGGCCGACGCGAACTGCCCCCACCGGCCCGCCCCACGGGATATCAGAAACGGTCAGCGCTGCCGACGCCCCATTGATGCTTAGGATATCTGGATCATTCTGCTGGTCAGCCGACAAGAGCGTGGAAATAACCTGGGTGTCGTAAAGGTAGCCTTTCGGAAAAAGTGGGCGGAGCGGTCGGTCGGTCATCCGGCAGGTCAGGATTTCTTTTTCGCTCGGACGCCCTTCGCGCTTGAAGTAACCGCCTGGGAACCGGCCAACCGCCGCCGGACGCTCCCGATATTCCACCGTTAACGGAAAGAAGTCCTGGCCTTCCTTGATGCTGGTAGCCGAAACAGCAGTGACCAAAATGATCGTTTCACCCAACCGCACCGTGACGGCACCGTCAGTGAGGAGGGCGAGCTTGCCCGTTTCAAAAATGAGATCTTTACCGCCGAGATGGGCGGAAACGCTAGTGGTTGCCATGGGTTCGTGTCCTTTCAGGAGCCGCTTCGGCAGGCCGAGCGGCTGGGGTTTAGTCCCGGGTCAGGTGAACCGGAGCACAGAGGACAAATCCGCCTTCTTCAGAAAGCGGGTCTGTTCTCTGGGGACTCCAGCCGCCGTCTCCAGGTTCGGGTTATTTACGGATGTTAAGTTTTTTAATCAACGACTCGTACCGGCTTCTGTCCGTCCGGGACAAGTAGTTGAGCAGACGGCGACGACGGCTGACCATGCGGATCAGGCCGCGGCGGGAACTGTGATCTTTTTCGGCACCCTTCAAGTGCTCGGTAAGATGGTTGATACGGTGGGTCAAAAGTGCCACCTGGACATCGGCCGAGCCGGTGTCGTTGTTGTTTATGCGCGTCTCGGAAATGATCGCGGTCTTATCGATATTGGCCATACAGAAGTCGGAGAAGATGGAGGCTCCCCGCCTCCGCGTCAACCCGAAACCGAGGCCCCCCGCACCCCTTCAAAAACGTCAATCAAAAGTTCTGCCAAGGCCGACTTATCTGGAGCTTCCCGTAGCGGCCATCCGTGCCGAACCAACCCGAACCCCGGCCCGAACGCCCGGCCATTAACCACACACGCATCACTCCCGGTTGAACCAAGCTGCTTCGCCGCCGCGGTCAACGCCTCCTCGCGGGATCCGTCCAGTTCCAGTTTCCACCCCACAATCCACGCGCCCGGAAACCAAGCGCGCATTCGGGGAAGAACTTTTGCCTCCCGGACCAAAGTCAGCCGGACCTCGTCCGCATCACTTTTCCACTTCAACCGACCGCCACATTCCCCCTCCCCTGCCTGCACCGACCCCACGGTATAGTCATTGAGTGCCGCTGCGTGAAGGATCGCAACCACTCGCGGCCCGGTCTCGGCCCGAACAGCCAAAGCTTCCCCCAAGTCTGACGCCGCCTCAAAACTTATGACCCGGATCCCGCCCCCTTCCGGGGCAGGCGCAGTCGCCCCCGCCGCACGATAACATTCCACGCTCCACCCTCTCCCGGCAAAGGCTCCGGCCAAGACGGACCCGATTTCGCCCGTCGCCAGATTCGTCAGGCAGCGAACTTCATCCAGTCGGACCCGGGCCGGGCCACACGTCACCAGAATCGTTCCCGGTCCCGCGGCCGTCATTCGTTGTCGTTGCCAATGGCCGCCGTTGGGCAAATATCCAGGGCAGCCTGGGCACGCTCTTCTTCCTCGGGCGTCTCCGGCTGTTTGTAGAAATAGACGTAGGTCTCGTCGTCGTTGTATTTAAGCAAGCCCGGTGCCTCGTCGAGACAAACATGGCACGGCGTGCAACTGTCATCGACATACCACTTACCGGGAACGTTTTCAGGGAGGATTCGTGTTTTATCAGCCATAAGTCCTCTTAAGCATAAGCCGGGCCATCCAACACCCAGCCAGTTAACGCGTTGCCATCAGTCATCATCACGACCCACGTCCGGCGGCACAATATCCAATGTCCCATGCACCTTGTTCCCCGTCTTGGTCGAGCGAATGACCCGAACGACGCACCAAAGAAGAAAGATCGTCACCCCACCGACCGAACCAAGCATGATCACCCAGCCAGCGGCACTCACGGTTCCACCTCACTCAGCGGATTGGTCCGGTCCCAGCGCCGCACTGCTTGCGCAATCAACATCAAAAAAAGCCCCGCCACCGCGAGGATAAACCCAACAGTGACCAGAACCGTTTTGTCATCCACCAACACCTGAAGGCGTTCGCTAAAGGTCTGTTGCGCCCAAACCATGAAGATAATCAAAAGGTAGGTCGGAGAAACATACTTGATCACAAAGGCAACCCAGCCCGGGATCCGCAGGTCCGATCCTTCTCGCAATTCAGCCATCCCCCGCCTGGCTCCAAGAGCCCAGCCAAACAAAATGACTTGGATCGTCGCCAACACAAAAATGCAGAACGTGCCCACCCAAAAATCCATTGTATCCAGTGCCGCAAATCCCTTTGAAAAATAAATAACCAACCCATTGCCTGCCAACGTGATGAACCCCAGAAAAATCACCGAAACGTTCCGGTTCAAACCCAGCCCCTCCTCCAGAAAAGCTATCGCCGGCTGTAACATCGACAACGAACTCGTCACCGCCGCCAGGAACAGCAAAAAGAACCAAAGGAACCCAAAAATCTGCCCCGCCGGCATGTTGTGAAAGACCAAGGGAAGTGCCTTGAACCCAAGATCAAAAGTCGATCCGCTTATCTCTTGCGTCTGCATCGCCCCCAAGAAAATAAAGGCCGCCGGGATGGTAATCAGACCCCCAAGGGCAACCTCGCAAAACTGATTCCCCGCCACCGCCGTCGTGGAGCTGAGCGCAATATCGTCCTTGCGCCGCAGATAACTCGAATAAGTGATGATCACGCCAAACCCGACCGACAGCGAAAAGAAAATCTGCCCGGCCGCTTTCAACCACATCTCCCCGTTAGAAAGGGCCGCCAAAAGGCCCTCCTCCCCAATCCGCGGCTCCCACATGAAGGCCAGCCCACCCATCACATTCTGCTCCGGCAAATCCGGATTCGGCGTCCCCAGGGTCAGCACGCGCACGAGGACGATCAGCGCACACACGACCAACGCCGGCATCGCCCACAAACAAAACAACTCAATCCCTTTGCTCAAACCCCGAAAAATCAGAAAGAAATTGAACCCAATACAAATCAGCAGAAACGGCAGCACCGAGTTTTCCCCCCCGTGAAATATCTGCCCGTCTTCCTGCAGCCCCACAAAGCCGGAGAAAAACTCCGAATACGCCGCCGGATCATCCCCAAGATTCAACGCCCCCGTCAGGTAATACCACGCATACCCCAAGCACCACGACTCAATGAACACATAATACATGTAGATGACCACCGGAACCAAAAGCCCCAGCATCCCAAAATACGGCGAAGCCCGGTTCCGCCACAGCACCCGAAAGATGCCCGGGCAGGAATTATGACCCCGCACTCCCCCATACCG
>CALFVM010000289.1 GCA_937928665.1 uncultured Candidatus Methylacidiphilales bacterium | reverse complement strand
AGACATGGCCCAATGAGCATAGTCGGTTCCTCTCCGATGTCCTGAAGATAGTTGACCAGTCCGGAAACAAAAACCAACCGTGGTGCACCGCTCGCCATCCCGGGCCGGTTTTGGCCTTGTCCTCCCCCTGTCATTGTCAATCGTCAATCTTCTCAGCCCTTATTTCGTGACCAGCCACGGCACGCCTACACCGTCACGTACCGGTTAGAGCGTGCTTAAAAACTATTTAGTTATATGATATAAATAGCGAGGGTGCGGTCGGAGAGTGAGCCTGGGTGTGATGGTTCTGGTTGCAGTTCTGCAAGGTTTGCCGTGGTCGGTTCGCGTGGGGCAGTTTTGTTTCTGCTCGTCAGACAGAGCTAGGCTTGGTAGCGTTTGCGCCGATGGCTGACTGTTTTATCGGGGTGGATAGCGGCACGCAGGGCACGAAGACTCTGGTGGTTCAGGGTAAGACCGGTAAAATCCTTGGGTCGGCTTCGGCACCGCATGTGATGGTGGAGGGCCTGGGAGGCGGGGCGATGGAGCAGGAACCGCGGATTTGGATTGCGGCACTGGAACGGACCATCAAGCAGGCGGTTAAGGCGTCGGGCGTTCGTGCGGACGAGATCAAGGCCATTGGGGTGTCCGGGCAGCAGCATGGGTTCGTGCCGCTTGATGAAGATGGGGAGGTGATCCGCCCGGCCAAGCTTTGGTGCGATACCTCGACAGTGGCTGAGGCGGATTTGCTGCTGAAGAAGGTTGGCGGACGGGAGGAGTTCATCCGGCTGACCGGCAACGGTTTGCCTGCCGGGTTTACCGCCTCAAAAATCCTTTGGTTGAAGCAGAAAGAGCCGAAGAATTACGCGAGGCTGGCGACGGTGCTGCTTCCGCACGATTATTTGAACTTCCATCTGACGGGCAAGCGGGCGATGGAAGCGGGGGACGCTTCGGGGACCGGCTTATTTGACACCAAGACCCGGAACTGGGCTTCGGCGGTTCTTGAAGCGATTGACCCGGGCTTATCGAAGGCACTGCCGGCCATCCGGCCTTCGTCCCAACCGTTGGGGGAGATCTCGCTGACGGTGGGCAAAAGACTGGGGCTGGCAGCCGACACGCTGGTTTCAACCGGTGGCGGGGATAACATGATGGGGGCGATTGGGACGGGCAATATTCGCCCTGGGATTGTTACGGCCAGCCTGGGCACTTCGGGGACAATTTACGCGTATTCAACCCGGCCGACGATTGATCCGGCCGGGGAAGTGGCCGCTTTTTGTGACAGCACCGGGGCATGGCTGCCGTTGGTCTGCACGATGAACGTCACCGTGGCGACCGAGATCATCAAGAGCCTGCTCAAGCTCAATAATGAGCAGTTGACCAAGTTGGCCGCTGCGGTTCCGGCCGGTTCGGATGGTCTGGTGCTGCTGCCTTACTTCAACGGGGAACGGGTTCCGGATTTGCCTCTGGGCAAGGGGGTCTGGTTTGGGGCGACCTCGCGGAACATGACGCCGGGTCATCTAGCTCGGGCGGCGATGGAGGGGGCGGCTTTGGGGCTTGGTTACGGGCTCAACCGGCTCCGGGATCTCGGCATCCGGCCGAAACAAATCCGGGTCACCGGTGGCGGGTCAACCAATCCGGTGTGGCGCCAAATTTTGGCGGATGTGTTTGATTGTGAAGTGATTGGTTTGCAGACCGCAGAGGGGGCAGCACTTGGTGCCGCGATTCAGGCGGAGTGGGCTTACCTCAACCACAAGGGACTAAAGGCGCGGATTCACGAGCTTGCCGATGAGGTGGTCAAGGTGGATCCTTCCACATTGGCCAAGCCGGACCGGGCTCGGGTCAAACGGTATCGGGGCTTGCAGGACTTGCACACTGCACTTTTCAAAAATCTGACACCCCTTTTCACCAAGCACGCCGCGCTGGGTTGAAGCGGCTAGGGTGCGGGAAGCCCTGACTCTTCCTTCCCTTGGCAAAAAAAACCGGGCCTCGGAGGGCCCGGCTGAATGGAAACGGTTCTCTCGCCGGATCAGGAAACCAAGTGCTTGGAAACCAATTTGGTCATTTCGAACATGGAGACCGAGGCGCGACCGTCGAAGACGGCCTTGAGGGCGGCGTCCGCGTTGATCGTGGTTTTCGACTTCGCATCCTGGAGGCCGTGCTTCTTGATGTAGTCCCAAAGCTTCTTGGTCAATTCTGTCCGGGGAAGGGGCTTGGAACCGACAATCGCGGCGAGAGCCTCGTCCGGCTGGACGGGTTTCATAAAAGCTGCGTTCGGTTTGCGTTTCGGGGTCGGTTTGGTATCTGCCATTTCGGCATTAGACGCGACTCCCCCCTGGAATCAACACCAATTTCTTCGGGCAACTTAGCGGGATTCTAAAAAAAGGTGCTTTCGCTTCATCCGCACTTCGCTATTTTCCGGACCGAATGAAATCACTCGTCATCCTCTCTGTTGTGGCCCTTTTTGGAGTTACCTTTATTGGTTGCGCCCAGAAGGAGCCGACCCCGTCGTATTCGTATCCGGCCTCTTCGGCCAAGAGCCAATACACCCGCGGTCGTTAAATCGGGCGTTTAGCCTTCAACCATCAGAACGGCGGTGTTCCTGCAGGGG
>CALFVM010000288.1 GCA_937928665.1 uncultured Candidatus Methylacidiphilales bacterium | reverse complement strand
TGGGTCTGAACATTGCGGGGGGCACGGTGTCTCTGACGGGCGCGCCCAGTCGGGCGATTGCTTCTTTGGCGGGAACGGGCGCCTTGAATCTGAATGCAACCGCTCTGGCAGTGAACCAGGCCTCGGACACAGTGATGTCGGGGATCATCAGCGGGGCTGGGGGAAGCTTGGCCAAAGGTGGGACCGGTTCGCTGACTTTGTCGGGTGCGAATACGTTTGGAGGCGGTTCGACGCTCAATGCAGGGACCTTGGTGATTGGAAACAACAGTGCTCTGGGCACTGGCCCGTTTCTAATCAACAGTGGCGTGCTGGACTCGCTGGCCGACAATCAGATTCAGGTCAACACGACCATTGCCGGGGACTTCGGATTTATTGGTTCGACCCGGCTCCGGTTCAACACAGGGACGGTCACGCTGGCAGCCGGGCAGCATACCGCGACTGTTAGCAACACGGTGGCCAACCCGCTGCAGTTTCAGGGCAATGTGACCGGGACCGGTGGGTTAACGATTGCAGGGGGTGGGTTTGTTTTTTTCACGGGTGCCACTAAGACCTACACCGGGGCGACGATTATCGATAACGGCACGCTGCGGATATCCGCTCCGGCCCAGACGGGTTGGGCGGGGAGTGCGATTACCGTGAACAACGCCGGGGTTTTGGAACTGCAATCCGATGGACCTTACACCTTTGGCGGTGCTCCGGTGATTTTGAACGGGGGAACGCTGAGCCGAGTTGATTCCGCTCCGGTTTTGAACGCGCCGGTTCAGATTACGGCGAACTCGACGATCTCGGTGGGGGCATCCACGCTAACTCTGGGTGGTCCGATTTCCGGTGCCGGTGGATTCACCAAAACAGGGGCGGGCACCTTGCAAATCACCAGTGCGACAACCTTCGCCGGGCCGACCCAAGTTGGTGCCGGAAGATTGTTCCTAACCGGCGGGGGCAACTTGGCGGGCACCAGCGGGATCACCGTGGCCGCTGGCGGTCAGCTTCGGTTTGAGGGAACGAGTCAGCTGGGCACCGGCACTCTATCCCTGGCAGGAATTGGCGATGGTTCCAATGGTGCGCTTCGGTTGCAATCAGGCAGCCAGACGTTGGCCAATGCGATTGTTCTGAATACGGCTGCGACGGGCATCCACACGGAAGGCGGGGGAAGTCAACTAACATTGACCGGACCGGTTTCGGGCGCGGGCGGGTTACAGAAAAGCGGTGGTGGCGTTTTGATCCTGGGCGGGCCGACGACCTTCACGGGTGCGACCAACGTCAACGCGGGCACCCTGCAACTTGATGCACTCAACTCCCTCGGCAGCACCTCTTCAGTCAACCTGACTTCGACGCTTCAGTTGAATGTCCCCGGGGCGACCGACTGGCAATTGGGCACGGGCAACATCGTGATGCTGGGCGGCACGCTGCGGCAATTGTCGGGAACGGAGGACGATATTGCGACGATCAACCAGACCATCGTCCTGCAAAACGGAGGTCAGACCAGCACGTTGAACGCGCCGGGGGATTCGCGGATTTACGTGGCGGGCGATCTTTCGGGTCCGGGTGATTTGAATAAGGCGGGTGGCGGTGAGCTGCGCTTCCTCGGGCAAAACAAGACTTACACGGGCTCAACGACTGTGAGCAACGGACGTCTGCGGATTGATTCCGACGGCATTCCTACAGGGACAAGTGCGATTAACCTGGCCGGAGGGAATCTTCGTTTTGGCCAGGGCGGAACCCGGACCTATTCCCTCGGTGCCGGTGGGGCGGCTCCGGTCACGTTCACGGCACCGGGTGGTTCGATCGAAAAGACTGACACCGGTTCGACCACGTTGACCAATCCAATCGTGGTCAATGCAGCGGGGAACATCCGCAACCGGGAGGCGGGATCGATCTTTACTTTGACCGGACCCTTGAGTGGGGCGGGCGATTTGACTTTCAACATCGGCACGGGCGGCAATCCTGTGCAAGCAGGGTCGATCGTTCTCGCGGGGAATGCCTCGGCCCTTTCCGGTAATGTAACGCTGCAGCAGGGGACTCTTCGGCTCGGTTCCGGGACGGTGCTTGGCGCGAACAATTTCACCCAAAACGCCGGTTCAACCCTGGGTCTCACCATCGCTTCTCCGACTGAGTTTGCTCGGGTGAATGCGACCGGGGCGGCGACGTTCAACGGACCTGCTTCGATCCAGCCGGTCTTCACCGGAGGTCTGATCCAGGGACTGAACAACCTCGATATTGTCACGGCAGCCGGAGGGGTCACGGTGAACGAGCCGCTCAGCGTCACCTCGGACAGTCCTCTCCTGGTTCTGTCCCTCAACCAGTTGCCAAACATCCTCCAACTCGTCCTCAATGTGGATTATACCGGCGCAGCGTCCGGCCTGTCGCTGAACCGGAACCAGACGGCGGTGGCTAACTTTGTGGGCAGTGGTGTGGGCAACCCGGCGTTTGAGGAATTGCGGGCGGCCGCCCTGAATCAGCAGGGGGCTCAGGCCGTGCGGGACTTTTACGATTCGGTCGGGGCTGAGGAACTGGGTGCCCTGAGCGACATGGCGTTTGCTTCGGCCCAGGGACAGCTGCGGAACATCCAGCGGCGGGCGCAAGGGCTGAAGCCGCGCGACAGTGGTTTGGGAATGACCGGGGTGGCCATCCGACGGGATCGGGAGCAGGGCGGTGGAGATGATGCGTTGGCCGATCGGGGTCAACGATCGGCGGCCGCCATGGCTGGGCG
>CALFVM010000287.1 GCA_937928665.1 uncultured Candidatus Methylacidiphilales bacterium | reverse complement strand
ACTTTGGCAATGCCAGGGTGGCGGACGAGGGCTTCGCCCAGAGAGCCGCCGGGGCCGTTGACCACGTTGATGACACCGGCAGGGATGCCGCCTTCGATGAGCGCCTGGCAGAAAGCGGTGGGGCACATGGGGGTGACCGTGGTGGGCTTGACCACGACGGTGCAGCCGGTGGCCAGGGCGGGTCCGAGTTTCCAGGAGAGGAGCGAAACCGGATAATTCCAGGGAGTGATCAAGCCGCAGACGCCGATGGGTTGATAGATAACGGTGGAGCGGTATTCTTTGGATTCGGTGGGACTGGTGATGCCCTCAATGCGGACGCCTTCGGCGGCGTAGTAATCGATGGTGTCGCATGACCCACCGATTTCCGAGATGGACTGGGCCAGGGGTTTGCCCTGTTCCATGGCCATGAGTTTGCCGATGTGGTCGGCCTGGGTGCGGGCATGGGCGGTGGCTTTGGTGATGATCTTTTGACGCTCGTAAGCAGTCAGGGCGGACCACTTAGTAAAGGCCTCGCGGGCGGAGGTAACGGCTCGGTCCAGGTCGGCAGTAGAACCCTTGGCGATGGTGCCGACTTTTTCCCCGGTGGAGGGAGAAAAAATATCGAAAGTGGCTTGGTCCTGGGAGGGAACCGATTCGCCGTGAATGAGATGAAGAATGGTGGTCATAGGTCAGAAGTGAGGAGTGGAAGCTCGCTGCTCGCTCCTCACTTTTATTTATTGGTTCGGGTGGATGCAGACTTTGAGGGCTTCACCGGATTCCATGAGGGTGAAGGCTTCTTCGATTCTCTGGAGCGGAAGAGTGTGGGTGACGATTTTGTCGGCGGGGAAACGACCGCTGTTGATGAGGGCGAAGGCGGCTTGGAAATCGCTTTTCTTTTCCGAATAGGAGCCGCTGATTTCGAGTTCTTTGTAGTGGACGGTGTTGACGTTGAGAGTGGCGGTAGGTGCCGATTTGGGGAGGCCGGCAAAGAAGTTGATCCGGCCGGCCTTAGCCGCCATTTCCAGGGCGTCGTTTTGGGCGGCAGCGGCACTCACGGCAACCACGGTGACGTCGGGACCGAAACCATCCGTCAGCTCGACCACTTCGGCGCGGTGGGTGCCATCGGGGCGGACCAGCACGGCGGCATCGATGTCAAAGGCCTTGGCCATTTCCAGGCGTCGGGGGTTGTTATCGAGGATGATGACTTTTTGGGCACCCTGGAGGCGGGCCAGCACGGCGTGCATGATGCCGATGGGGCCGGCACCGATGACGGCCACGGTGTCCTTGAGACCGACCCGCAGGCGGCTGTGGGCGTTCATGCAACAGCCGAGGGGTTCGGCGACGCTGAGGTGATCGGAAGGGATGTCGTCGCGGGTGACTTTGAAGAGGTTGCCCTGGCGGACGGCGAGGGCGGGAACTTTCATGAGCGGGGCGAATGCACCGTCATGGTGGTAGCTCATGGTGGTGCGGTGGGCGGTGAGGTTTTCCCGGCCCATCTCGACGTATTTGTCCTTGCCGTGGACCAGGACGATATACATGACCACGCGGTCGCCGACTTTGACGTTGGCATCGGGAGCACGGGATTCGACGACCCGTCCGCAGAACTCGTGACCAAGGATGCGGGGCGGGGTGATCTTAGCATCGCCGTGGCGATAGGTGCGCAGGTCGGTGCCGCAGACACTGCACGAGTCAATGGCGAGGAGGACCTCGCCGTCTTCGAGCACGGGCTCGGGGACGTCGCGGACGGGGAGTTGTTCTTTGCCGAGGTAGGTGGCTGCCTTCATAACCACGAATGAACACGAATGGTTGGGGGAATGGACACGAATTTTTTTGATTGGGGGGTTGGGTTCATGGATCAGCGGATGAGTCGTTCCCATTCGAGTTTGGGACGGATGAAGTTGAGGATAAGGCCGACGCGGAGGCCGGTGATCTTGAGGTAGTTCAGGATTTGTCCCCGCTCGTAGTCGCCGATCATCGGGATGACTTTGGTGTCGATGACGATTTGGTGGTAAGCGATCAGGTCGGGAATGAGCTTGCCGACCGAGTGGCCTTTGTAGATGACCGGGAACTGCCGTTGTTGCTCGTAAGGAATGCCTCGTGAAGCAAACTCAATCACCAGGGCGTTCTCATAGATTTTCTCTTTGCCGCCGTGACGAAGCTGGTTGATCACCTCGAAAGCACACCCGACGACGTCGTAAACCTCCTGGGCCAGCGGTAAAGTTGGCTCCGCCTTCGGATTGGTGTTCATTCGCTCTCCATTCGTGTTCATTGGTGTCTCAGGCCATCCAATTCCTCGCCGCGCCGGCGGTCCATTTCTCGGTGACTTTTTTGGACTTGGTCCAGAAGGCGATGCCGTCTTTGCCGGTGATGTCGCCGACGCCGAATTTGGAGTCATTCCAGCCACCGAAGGCAAAGGGTTCGCGCGGAACGGGAACGCCGATGTTGATGCCGATCATGCCGGCGTTGGCATGTTGCTCGAAGTAGCGGGCGACGGCACCGCTGGTGGTGTAGATGGAGGCAGCGTTGCCGTAGGGGCTGGCGTTTTCGATGGCCAGAGCCTCGTCGAGGGTTTTGACGTTGATGACGGAGATGACGGGGCCAAAGATTTCGTCCTGGAGGCACTTCGAGGAGTGGTCCTTGTGTTCAATGACGGTGGGGCCGACGTAGGTGCCGTGTTCTTTGCCGGGGACGGTGACGCGGCGCCCGTCGGTGCGCAGCGTCGCCCCCTCTTTTTCGGCCAGGTCGATGTAAGAGATGATGCGGTCGCGGGCTTTGGCACTGATGATGGCACCCATTTCGTGCCCGGGGCGGATTTTCTGGGCGTGGGCGACGATGGCGTCGATGATGTGCCCGCAGTCACCGACGGTGATGAGGACGCTGGCGGCCATGCAACGTTGACCGGCGCAGCCGGTGAACGAGGAGACGACATTGCGGGCGGTGACTTCGACATCGGCATCGGGGACGACGACGAGGTGGTTTTTGGCTCCGCCAAGGGTGAGCATGCGTTTTCCGGCGCGGATGCCCCGCTCATAGACGAGTTTGGCGACAGGTGTGGAGCCGACAAAGGCCGCGGCGGCGATGCCGGGGTGGTCGAGGATAGCTTCGACGGTCGTGCGATCGCCCTGGACGACGTTGAAGACGCCATCGGGAAGGCCGGATTCTTTTAAGAGTTCGGCGAGGCGCAGCGGAGTGAGGGGGACCTGTTCGGAGGGTTTAAGGATGAAGGTGTTGCCGCAGGCGATGGCGAGAGGGAACATCCACATGGGGACCATGGCGGGGAAGTTGAACGGGGTGATTCCGGCCACGACGCCAAGGGGATAGCGGCGGGTGTAGCAATCGACGCCGCTGCTGACCTCAAGGAGTTCGCCGGGGATGAGCTGGGGGAGGGCGCAGGCGTATTCGACGACTTCGAGGCCTTTTTCGATGCCGGCGCGGGCTTCGGCGGGGAGTTTACCGTTCTCGCGGGAGACGAGATCGCCGAGTTCGTGGAGGTTTTGTTCGACGAGCTGTTTGAATTTGAAGAGGACCTGAACCCGTTCTTTCACGGAGGTGCGAGACCAGGAGGTGAAGGCCCCCCGGGCAGCGGCGACGACTGGATCGAGTTCGCTGGGCGGGGTAAGGGCGAGCTGTCCCAGGCTGGAGCCGTCGATGGGGCTGGTGACGTCGAGGGTGGTGGGTGAGGCTGGGCTGCGGGTCTGGCCGTGGACGTAGTTGGGAATGAGGTCGGGCATAAGGTTCGGGGTTGGTTTAGGCAGCAGGGAGGAGTTGGACGATGGTGTTGGAGATGGGGCCGGAGCCGCGGATTTCGTTAACCAGCTCGTAGCGGTCACCGCGATAAACAAGGATTTCGAACCAGATGATCGAACCGTCTGAGGCGAAGCCAGGACCCTCCACGACAAGGGCGGCGTCTCCTTCGGTTCCGCCGAGGAGACCGGCTTCGTCGGGCGGGAGGTTGCGGGCGCGGATGCGGTGGCGTTCGCCGCCGAGCCGGAGGTTGTATTCGGTTTCGAGGAGCCGGTAGAGGGAGCCGCGCAGTTTTTTTTCGGTGAGGCGGGGGACAAAGGATTCGCGGAGCCAGCGGTCTTCGAGGATGACGGCTTCGCCGCCAGCGAGGCGGAGGCGGCGGACATAGAGGATGGGCTCGGTGGAGTCGGGAGGGAGGCCGAGGCCGAGCCGGACGGGAGGAGGGAGTTCGGCTGGGGTGAGGTGGTGGAAGGCAAGGACGCGGGTTTCGGGTTTAAGTCCGAGTTGGCGGGCGTGTTCGGTGAAGGACTCCATTTCCCGGAGAGAGGTGTGGAGGGCCTTAGCGGGGGCGAGAACGAAGGTGCCGATGCCGGGCCGGAAATGGAGGAGTCCTTCGGCGACCATGTTGGAGATGACCTTGTTGGCGGTGGCGCGGGAGACTTTGTAGGTGTCGGCGAGTTCGCGTTCGGAAGGGAAGCGGGAGCCTGGGGGGTGGGTGCCATCGGCGATGGCCTGGCGGCAGCGACGTGCGAGCTGTTGATAGACGGGCTCAGTGACGATGGGCGAGGGCTGAGGCACGAGGTGGATGGTGGCCTAGCCACCTGGATTCGTCAAGGGATTTTGCGTTGTATTTTTGGCGGGCGGGGGAGTGCCGACGAATCAGGAGCGCGCGAGGCCGAGGTCTTCGTAGATGGCGGTCGTGACAGCGCGGATGCGTTCCTGGTGAGAGGTTTCGCCGGGTTGGCCGTTGAAGATGATGGCGGCGGCGAGGCGGTGGCGTGGGTCGGCGAAGCCGGAGGAGGATTGGAGGCCACCGTGGCCAAAGGTTTCGGGGCTGGCATGGCGGCCGAAGCCGTAGGGCATGTGTTGGCCGGAGCCTTGGGGATCGTTGATGATGAGGCCGAGGCCCCAGTCGAGGGGAAATTTGAAGGTTTCGTCGAACATGCCGTGGCGTTGGCGGCGGGTGATCTGGCTGATGGAGCGGGGATCGAGAATGCGGTGGCCGTGCCAGGAACCCTCGCCAAGGAGCATTTCGTAGAAATGGCCGAGGGCGGCAACGGGTCCGCGGAAGCCGCTGCCGGGTTTGCATTTGGTGGCTTCGGCGGCGGAGTCGAGGGTCGGGTGGGGGCGGAGACCGTCAGGACCACGGACGAGCATCGGGGCGAGTTGGTCGCCAAGGGAATGGAACTGGGCGGAGGTCATTTGGCAGCCGGTATCGGAGTGGCCAAGGGGGGAGAAGATGTGTTGGCGAACGAAGTCGTTGTAGGTCTGGCCGGAGAGTCGTTGGATGACTTCGGCGAGGAGGAACCAGGAGACGGTGTAATGGTAGCCGGCGCGCCGGCCGGGGAGCCAATTTTTTTCCGGGCGGGCGCGGCAGATGCGGGCGATGATTTCGTCCCAGGAGGGGGCGGCGGAGGCACCCTCGGCGTTGCGGATGCCGGCGGTGTGGGTGAGGAGATGGCGCAGAGTGATGGTGTGTTTGCCTTCGGCGGCAAAGTCGGGGATAAAGTCGGCAACGGGTTCGTCGAGTTCGGCGCGGCCGCATTCGACGAGGATCATGAGGGCAGCAGCGGCGACGGGTTTGCCGGAAGAGAGCCAGCAGAGGCGGTGGTCGAGGGTGAGGGGTTGATCGGGGCGGGCGTGGCCGAGGGCGAAGTGGGCGACGGTGTGTCCGCTGAGGGAGAGGTAGAGCTGGGCTCCGCGATGGAGGCCGCGCTGGATCCCGTCGTGGAGCAGGGCTTCGGTGCGGGGAAGAGGCTCCATGCCGTGGGGTGGATTCAATCGCGTTGGGCGAGGGAGGCGAGGAGGCGGTTGACGGCGCTGAGGAGGGCTTTGACGGAGGCGATTTCGATGTTGGTGTCTTCCCCTGCTCCGTAGAGGCGTCGGCCGGAGGAGCCTTCGATTTCGATGTAGGCGACGGCGCGGGCCTCGGCACCGGTGCCGAGGGAGTGTTCGGAGAATTCGTGGATATCGAACTGGGCAATTCCGGCGTCGCGGAGGGCGTGCGTGAGGGCGGCGAGGGGACCGTTGCCGGTGCCGCGGAGGGAGAGAGGTTGGTTGTGGTGGGTGAGCTCGGCTTCGCAGGTGACTTCGGCGGAGTCGCGGGCGCGCTCGGCGAAGAAGCGGACGAGGGCGAGGGGGGAGGAGCGGTCGAGGAATTCGGTGCGGAAGGCGAGACGGATTTCGTCGAGGGTGACTTCGCGTCCGACGGAGTCGGCGAGGTCGTTGATGAGTTTGCCGACCTCGCGATGCATGGCTTTGGGGAGGTTGTAACCGAATTCGGTGCGCATGAGGTAGGCGACGCCGCCTTTGCCGGATTGGTTATTGATGCGGATGATGGCGTCGTAGCTGCGGCCGATGTCACGGGGATCGATGGGGATGTAGGGGACTTCCCAGAGGGGATCGCCGCCGGAGGCGGCTTTGCGTTCCATGTGTTTGAAGCCTTTGTTGATGGCGTCCTGATGGGAGCCGGAGAAGGCGGTGAAAACGAGGTCGCCGCCGTAGGGATGGCGGGGGGGAACGGTCATGCGGGTGCAGCGTTCGTAGGTGCGGCGGACGGCGGGGAGGTCGCGGAGGTCGAGTCCAGGGTCGATGCCGTGCATGAGGAGGTTGAGGGCGACGGTGATGATGTCGAGGTTTCCGGTGCGTTCGCCATTGCCAAAGAGGGTGCCTTCGACGCGGTCGGCACCGGCGAGGAGGCCGAGTTCGGTGGCGGCGGTGCCGGTGCCGCGGTCGTTGTGGGTGTGGAGGCTGACGAGGGCGGAGTCGCGGCGGGAAAGGTGGCGGCAGAACCACTCGATTTGGTCGGCGTGGACGTTGGGGGTGTGGTATTCGACGGTGACGGGGAGGTTAAGGATGATTTTGTTGTCCGGAGAGGGTTGCCAGATGTCGGCGACGGCTTCGCAGACTTCGAGGGCGAAGTCGGTTTCAGTGGCGGAGAAGCTTTCGGGGGAGTATTCGAGGCGAACGGCAGTGTTGGGGAGGCGGGCGATTTTGTTTTTGACCCAGGTGACGCCGGCGACGGCGATGTCGCGGATGCCGTTACGGTCCTGGTTAAAGACGACGTGGCGCTGAAGGGGTGAGGTGGAGTTGTAGATGTGAATGATGGCGCGGTCGGCACCGGCAAGGGATTCGATGGTGCGGTCGATGAGATCTTCGCGGCACTGGACGAGGACTTGGACCCAGACGTTGTCGGGGATGCGGTGTTCGTCGATGAGGCGGCGGATGAAGTCGAACTCGACCTGGGAGGCGGAGGGGAAGCCGACTTCGATTTCTTTGAAGCCGAGCGAGACGAGGAGATCGAACATCTCGAGTTTTTCGGTGATGTTCATGGGGTCAGCGAGGGCTTGGTTGCCATCGCGGAGGTCGACGCTGCACCAGACCGGAGGGTGGGTGAGGGAGCGGTCGGGCCAGGTGCGGTCGGGGAGGTGAGG
>CALFVM010000286.1 GCA_937928665.1 uncultured Candidatus Methylacidiphilales bacterium | reverse complement strand
CTGCGTGCTCCCGACCCGGATTGCCCGGAACGGCACGGCTTATACGAGCAAAGGAACGGTGGCATTAAAGAACGCGGGCAATCGGCTGGACACGGGGCCGATTGAAGAGGGTTGCCGTTGTTATGCTTGTCAACGTTTCAGTCGTGCCTACATTCGGCACCTTATCAAGACGGAAGAAATCCTAGGATTGAGGCTGGTGACCCTGCACAACCTGCATTTTTATATCGACTTGATGGCCCAGGCCCGAGAGGCGATCCGGGGCGGCACGTTTGCCGCCTGGTCCGCCCGCTTCCTGGCCGAATACCGACCGAGAGAGGACCTACCATGATCGAAACGATTTTCCACCTGTTAGCCTTTGCGCCCGCGCCTGTTGAGGGTCAGGAGGCACCGCCCTTCTGGATCAGCCTGATGCCGATGGTGCTGATTTTTGTGATCTTTTACTTTATGCTGATCCGGCCGCAGCAGAAGCGGGCGCGAGAGCACGAGGCATTGATCAAGTCGGTCAAAAGTGGTGACAAGGTGATCGCTGCCGGCGGTATTCTCGGGGTGGTGACGAATGTCAAAGACACTACAGTGGTGTTGAAGGTCGCCGATAACGTCAAGATTGAGGTGCAGAAGTCCAGCATTGTCACCGTGGAGCGGGGCACTGCGGAAACCAGCTCCTAACCCTCGGCTGCTTAGCCGTCTGCCTGCATCGCTTTCATGAACACGGTTCTCCTGATTGTTTCCTTCGCCTTCCTCGGGCTGTTTATTTGGTATCTGATCACCCATGCAAGCCAGACACGGAAGAAGGTGGCTACTGGGCTCACGGCCAGCCTTTTGTTTATTTGCGGTTGGTCGCTGTTCGGCCCGCCGGTGACCGGAGAACGTTCGGAGGGAGGCTGGCCGGTTAACTTAAATCCGGGTATTGATCTGCGGGGTGGCACCCAGTTCATCATTGAGCTGGCGGGCAACCCAACGCCGGAGGCTTTGGATCAGGCGGTGGGACAAATTCGGCGCCGAGTGGACCGGTTGGGGGTGGCTGAGCCGGTCATTCAGCCCATGGGAGATAATCGAATTATTGTTCAGATTCCCGGCATCAGCGAGGCGGAAAAAGCGGGGTATCGGGCAATTCTGCAGCGGGTGGCCAAGCTGGAGTTCAAGTTGGTTCATCCGGAGTCGGCGCAACTTTTACGTGAGATCAGCGCGGGCACGGCGATCCTGCCGTTCGACTATGAAATTCTGCAGATGGTGGGTCGGGGAGAAAAAGGAGGAGAGGACCGCTCTTCGATCATTGTAAGGAAGCGGGCAGACATGGGCGGACGGTATGTGGAACGGGCTCGGCGGACGCAGGACCAGTTGGGCCGCCCGGAAGTCACGATCACTTTTACGCCGGAGGGGGCGCGTCTTTTTGGGCGTCTAACCGAGGAGAATGTGGGGCGTAATCTGGCGATCGTTCTGGACGGCGAGGTGCGCTCAGCACCCGAAATTAAGGGACCGATTTACGGTCAGTGCGTGATTTCCGGCGGGAACATGACGGCAGCTGATGCTCAGGAACTCGCCAGTATTTTGGAGAATCCGCTTGAGACGCCTGTGGCGATTGTGGACGAACGCGGGGTGGACCCGACCCTGGGCGCGGCGTCGGTGCGGGACGGGTTTCGGGCGGCGATGATTGGTTTTGGAGCGGTGGTGGTCTTCATGCTGGTTTTCTACCGGACAATCGGCGCGTTTGCCGTGTTTGCATTGCTGCTGAATTTGGTGATTCTCCTCGGGTTGTTGGCCCAATTCGGGTTCACCCTGACGCTTCCCGGGGTGGCGGGGATCATCCTGACGATTGGGATGGCCGTGGATGCCAATGTGCTGATTTTCGAGCGGATTGCGGAGGAACTGCGGGCGGGTAAGCCGACGTGGGCGGCAGTGCAGGCCGGGTTTGACAAAGCGTTCAGCTCGATCATGGACGCTAATGTGACCACGTTGATTGCCGCGATCATCATGTTCTGGCAGGGCACGGGAGCAATCCAGGGTTTTGCGGTGGTCCTCTGTCTGGGGATTCTGGCGAGCTTGTTTTCCGCTTTGGTGGTCACGCGGGCCTGTTTCGAGTGGACGGCCGGGATGCCGGTGATGTCGAAGTTGTCGATGGTTCAGATTTTCCGTGATTCCAACTATAACTTCATGGGAATCAAGACGGCCGGGCTGGCCTTGTCCGGCCTGTTGGTTCTCATCTCGATTGGTTCATGGGCCCAGCGCGGCAGTTCGGTTTACGGGGTGGATTTTGCCGGGGGCGACCTCCTGATTCTGGCCTATGATCAGCGGGTACCGGAGAACGAAGTCTTGCGGGTGGTTGGGGGTGGAGCGCGTCTGCAATACCAGGACAGTCTGACCGGTGAGGATCATGTTGTCACCCTGAGAGTGCCCTTCGAGCAAGGTGAAGTCGCTCAGACAGCCCTTGAAAAGGAGTTTCCCGATGCCGGGTTCCGGCGGCTGAGCCTGGACCGGGTCCAAGCCGTGATTGGGGGTGAGTTCAAGCAGAAGGCGTTCACGGCAATTCTGTTGGGGATCATTGGAATCTTTTTCTATGTGATGGTCCGGTTTGAGGTTTCATTTGCAACTGGGGCAATTGCCGCGCTGGTCCACGATGTGGTGGTGACCTTGGGTATTTTCACGCTGTTGGGGCGGGAGTTCTCATTGCCCGTGGTGGGAGCGGTTCTCACCGTGGCCGGTTATTCGATTAATGACACCATTGTGGTGTTCGACCGGATTCGGGAAGGACTAAAAGGGGAGAGCAAGGAGCGATTCGAGGAAGTGGTGAACCACTCAATTAACGCAACCCTGAGCCGAACCTTGCTGACCTCCGGCACAACGTTACTGGCGGTGCTTGCTCTCTTCTTGTTCGGGGGTGTGGCGATCAATGACTTTGCGTTGGTCTTGCTTATCGGGATTACGGTCGGGACCTATTCATCGATCTTTGTCGCCAGTCCGATTGTGTTGATGTTCAGCAAGCGTCGCCGAGCGACCGCCCACACGGCCGAGGCTCTTACCCAGTAATGGCACCGACGGGCGAAACCTCGCGGCGCTGGGTGTTGGTTGAGGGTCTCCAGCCTGACGGGTTTGAACCTGAAGCGATTGTGGAAACGCTGTTGGTTCAGCGTGGCCTGGAGACGCCCGAGCAACAACAACATTTTCTTGAGCCCCGCCTGTCCCGGCTGTGTGACCCGCTCCGGTTGCCGGATATCCGTCCAGCGGTGGCCCGGGTGGAACGGGCGTTGAGGGACCAGGAGCCGATCCTCCTCTACTCGGATTATGACGTGGATGGAATGACCAGCTGCGCGGTGCTCTACCGGTTTCTCACCAGGCTGGGTGGGCGGGTGACCGCGTTTCAGCCGGAGCGGTTAAGCGAAGGCTATGGGGTCTCGTTCAGCGGGATTGAGCGGGCCGTGGGGAGCGGGCCGGGGCCAGGTCTGTTTATCGCGCTGGATTGCGGGACGACGAGCATTGCCGAAATGCGGTCATTGGCCGACCGGGGGATTGATGCGATCATCATTGATCACCATGAGTTGACCGAGGAACTGCCCACGTGCTGTGCGCTGGTCAACCCGCAGCGGGGCAAAACCGACCGGTATCTTGCCACGGTAGGGCTTGCGTTCAAATTCTGCCATGCGTTGCTGAAGTTGCGCGGCGAACCGAAGCACTTTGATCTGAAGGAGATTCTTGATCTGGTGGCCCTGGGCACCGTGGCGGATTTGGTGCCGCTGGAAGGGGACAATCGGATTTTGGTTTACCAGGGACTCAAGCGGATGCCGATGACCACGCATGTGGGTCTGAAAGAATTGATGCAGACGGCCGGGCTGCGTCGACCGCCGACTCCGGCGACTCTGGGCTTTGTTCTCGGGCCGCGTCTGAACGCTTCGGGTCGAGTGGCGGCGGCTGCTCTCGGTTTTGAGTTGCTGGTCACGGGGGACCGCAGCCGGGCGCAGGCCCTGGCCAGGGAGTTGGAAGGGTTCAATCGGCACCGGCAGGATCTTGAGCAACGGGCAGTCGAGGAGGCCGAAGAGATGTTGGCTGCTGTCTTTGATCCGGCCCGGGACCGTTGCATTGTCGTAGCCTCGCCCAACTGGCATCAGGGAGTGGTCGGTATCGTGGCGTCCCGGCTTTCCAAGATGTTTTATCGTCCGGCGATTGTCATTGCGATTGACCCGAGCGGGCACGGCAAGGGGAGTGCGCGGGGGATTGAAGGCTTTTCGTTGATGGACGGTTTGCGCGGGTGTTCACAACATTTAAAGAAGTTTGGTGGGCACGCGGTCGCCAGCGGGCTGGAGATTGACGCGGGGCGGATTGATGAATTCCGGCGAGACCTTAACCAATGGTTGGACACGAATAGTCCGGAATCGGCCTATCGCGAAACGTTGCGGGTGGATATTCGGCTGCCGGCCCACGGCCTGACGGAAGCTCTTGCTCTGGGTCTTGGAAAATTGGAACCGTTTGGTCAGAAGAATCCGACGCCCGTCTTGTGGGTGGAGGGTTTGCGTTTTGTGACAGGTCCGCGCACGTTTGGCAGGAATCATTTGAAAATGACGCTGGGAAATGACCGGACGGAGTTTGACGCGGTCGGGTTCGGATTCGGGTCACGGGCCCAGCCGGCCGAGCCTTTTGATGTGGTCGGTTTTTGGGAATGGGACCAGTTCACGGACCGCCCCGGATTCCGACTGTTGGACTGGCGTTCGTCGGGTGCGGTTTGACAGAGGCGAAAGCGGGAGAGAGTGTCACTCTCGGCTTGGAGTTCGGGCCGATGCCCGTTAGAATTTTGGAGCATGACTGCGGGATCGCCCCTGGTGGGCCTCATTATGGGAAGCAGCTCTGATTGGCCGACGCTGGAAAGTGCTGCGAAGATTTTGGAAGAGTTTTCGGTGCCGTTTGAGAAGCGTGTGGTGAGCGCGCATCGGACGCCGCAGTTGTTGTATGACTACGCAACCTCTGCCCGGAAGCGTGGGTTGCGGTGTTTAATTGCCGCGGCGGGGGGAGCCGCGCATTTGCCGGGGATGACAGCGGCCCTGACTCCCCTTCCCGTTCTGGGGGTGCCGGTGGAGTCGAAAGTGCTCCGGGGTGTGGACAGTTTACTATCCATTGTGCAAATGCCGGCGGGGGTGCCGGTGGCGACCTTTGCGATTGGTGCGGCTGGGGCAAAGAACGCGGCACTCTTTGCGGTGGGGATGTTGGCGGGGAATGATCCGGCTCTGGCGCGGGCCTTGGACGAGTTCCGGGAGCATCAGACGTTGGAAGTGATGCGCACGTCGGTATGATTCCCCCGGGAAGCACGGTGGGGTTGATGGGCGGAGGGCAATTAGGGCGGATGTTCGCGATTGCCGCGCGGCGGATGGGCTATTTTGTGCACACGTTGGAGCCAACGCCGCTGTGCCCGGCCGGTCAGGTATCCGATGTGGAGATCAACGCTGACTATGATGATCCAGCCGGACTTGCACGGTTGGTTTCCGGGGTGCGGGTGGTGACGTTTGAGTTTGAGAACATTCCCCATGCCGCGTTGAGCACGCTGGCGGAGCAAACGCTGGTGCGGCCGGGGCCCCATGTTTTGTTGACGTGCCAGAACCGCCAGCGTGAAAAGCAGTTCCTGCGCCAGCACGGATTCCCCACCGCACCGTTTGCGGTCGTCCGGTCAGCAGGCGAGCTGGGTGCGGCACTAAAGAGAATCGGGTTGCCCGCGGTGTTGAAGACGGCTGATTTTGGGTATGACGGCAAGGGGCAGATCAAACTGGCACCGGGCACGGATCCTGATCCGGATGCCCTGTGGAAGCGGTTCGCCAGCCCGGTTGGTGTGGTGGAAGGGTGGATTGATTTTGCGGCGGAACTTTCAGTGGTGTGTGCGCGGAGTGCTTCTGGGGAGATTGCGGCGTTTCCGGTGAGCGAGAATATCCACGCGCACCATATTTTGGATGTGTCGATCGTGCCCGCGAGGTTGGGGCCGGAAGTGCAGGCCGCCGCCCGGGATATCGCCCGGGCCATTGCGGAAGCCCTTGATGTGATCGGATTGCTGGCAGTGGAGATGTTTCTGGGCCGGGACGGTTCCCTCCTGGTGAACGAGTTGGCCCCGCGCCCGCACAACTCGGGTCACTACACCTTTGACGCGTGTGTGACGAGCCAGTTTGAGCAGCAGCTCCGGGCGGTGTGCGATCTGCCTTTGGGAGAGACCCGGTTGCTGTCGCCGGTGGTTATGGTGAACTTGCTCGGTGATTTGTGGGCGGCGGGGGAACCGGATTGGCGGGTGGTCCTAGATGAACCGTCGGCCAAGCTCCATCTTTACGGCAAGTCGGTGGCCAAACCCGGACGGAAGATGGGCCATGTCTGCGTCCTTGACCCTGACCCGGCCCAGGCTTTGGAGAAGGCGTTGATGATCAAGGCGCGGCTGGCCAAGCCTCGCGGGTGATGGGGCCGGGTGGTCAGTCGTCTCGATGCGCTCCGACGTTGTCGGCGTGGAGAATGACCGTGCGGATGTTGCGGTGACCGGCCCGGCGAAGAGAATCAGCCAGAACGCGGGCGACCGATTTGGGCCGTTCGAGGGCGAGTGCCATGATGGTGGAACCGGAGCCGCTCAGAAACCCGCCGAGGGCACCAATGACTTTTACGGCCGCAAGGGCGTCCTCAAAACCTGGGAGTAGAGGAGAACGGTAGGGTTGGTGAAGCTGGTCGACGAAGGCATCCTTGAGTGCCTGGTAGTCGCGGCTGAAGAAGGCTGCCGTGATATACGCGGCTCCCTGAAGATTGGCAACGGCGTCAGGGCGTTTGACCTGGCGGGGTAGAAGGCGGCGGGCGTGATGGGTCGGCATCGGGGTGGAAGGGATGGCGGCGATGCAGTGGAGTTCCGGTCCCACTTCCGTGCGCAACCATCGTTCGGGCAGGCAGGCGCAAAAACCGCCAAGGAGCGCGGGAGCGACGTTATCAGGATGACCTTCAAGCCGGACAACCAGGCGGGCAAGCTGGTCCGAATCGAGCGGCTGCCCGAATCGTTCGTTCAAGCCAAGGAGAAGTCCGAGCCGGACGGTCACGCTGCTGCCAAGGCCGCGGGAGTTTGGCACGTCCCCTTTGATTCTAACGCCGAAAGGTTCCCGACGGATTTTTGCGGCCGAGAAAAAGGTGTCGGCGGCCGCGGTCAGAAAGACGTCGTTGGGAAAGGTTTTGCCGTCAGAGACTGTCACCCGATTCCCC
>CALFVM010000285.1 GCA_937928665.1 uncultured Candidatus Methylacidiphilales bacterium | reverse complement strand
GACCGCCTCCTGGCTCAGGAGGCCGGGCAACCGACCCCGCAGATTGAAATTGAAACCAAGTTTATCGAGTTCACCGACGATAAGCTGAAGGACCTCTCGTTCAATTACCGGATGAACTTCAATAATCTGCTTCCCCCCCTGCCCTTGGTTCCGGGGATTGGGGGGGGTGGCTTCCAAATGGGGACGGGGAACGCTTTCAGCGGCCCCGACTCGTTCGGCCAGAGCACCCTCTTCGGTCCCGGGGCTACACCAACCTCACCTCCGGGTAATTCGAGCTTCCCCGCCTCAACCGGAGGCAGTGGAGCTTTCGCCAGCACCGACGGGCTTCGGGGGGTCTCGGGAATTACCGCCAACTCTCTTGACCAGGTTTTGGGGATCAATACCCAGCGCAACCCAAACGTGGTGGCACTGGCCGGCGTGGTCAACGGCAACGGGTTTCGCCTTCTGATGAGTGCGTTGGACAGTGCGTTGGGTGGCAACCTCATGTCCGCTCCGAAAGTGGTCATCCAAAGTGGGGGTTCGACTCGAATCGAGGTCGTCCAGGATTTCCGCTATCCTGACCCGAATGGCTATGATCCGCCGGAAATTCCGGAAGAGCCCCCTGGAGGCATTTTAGCTCGGGCGACTTCCGGGGTGGTGATTCCTTCGACCCCGACCGCATTCATTCGGCGGGGAATTGGGGTCATTCTGAACGTCCGTGAAGCGCGGGTGGAAGGTGGGCTGATTCAAATGGGATTGGAACCGGAAGTTACTGATTTTGATGGCTTCATCAACTTTGCTAGCCCGATCCAGACGCGGGAAGGCAACACCCGAGTCACCGTTTCTGAAAGTCCGCTCCTGGCACCCGTTTTCTCAACCAAAAAAGTCTCAACCCTAGTTCGGGTCGTTGACGGACAAACCCTGGTCATGGGGGGCCTGATCGATAATCAAGTGCAAGAAGTCAATGATAAGGTTCCTGTGCTCGGAGATATCCCACTCGTCGGACGCCTGTTTCGGAGCAAGTCGTCGCAGAACATCAAAAAGAATTTGCTTGTCTTCGTAACCGCCCGGACGATCCGGCCCGATGGCCAGCCGGAAAACCTTTCGATCAGCGAACAAGAACGTCTTGAAATGACCCAGCTTCTCCAGGAGTAACATGAATCCTTTCATCCACTTTGCCTCGATCCTTGCGTTAGCGGTCTGGGGAGTTACCTCCGCTTTGGCCCAGACTGCGCTCTCGCCGGCCCAGCAGGCGCAACGCGAGGAAATCAAGCGCCAAGAGGCCGTTATCGCCTCCCAGAAAGCGATCGATGAAGCTGATCAACTGGCGATCCGTGGCAAGCTGGAGGAGGCCCGTGGAATCGTCGAGCGCGTGATCGCCAACCAGTCTCCTGCCGGGGAGGGCGCTGCGGTGGTTGAGAACGCCCAGAAACTGCTCACCCAGATCAGTCTGAAACAGGGCTTCGATGCCCTCAAGGCTCGCAACTACCTGGTCGCCCAACAGCTTGCCCGGGAAGTGCTTGGTTTCGAACCGCGGAATCCGAACGGTCTCCGTCTCTTGGAGGAAGCCAATGCCGCCATGGGGTTGCCGATTGACAAACCCGACGCCCGCAACCCAGCAATTGATGAACGGTTCATCACTAACGTCAATCGGGTCACCGATCTCCTGAAGCTGGGCCGGGATCAGGCTGGCACCGGCCAATTTGAAAAAGCGGAACGGACCTTTGAGCAGGTCTTGGCGATTGATCCGGACAATGTGGCGGCGGCTCGGGAACTCCAGGCTGTGCGTCGAAAGATGGGAGCCGCCTCCGAACTGGCGCGGAAGGTAAGCCAGCAGGATAAACTAATCGAGGTCCGTCAGAATTGGGCCGAGCGCTTTGTGCCCGAGGCCCAGTTGGAAGCAGCGACCACGGCGACTCAGCCCATTCGGCGGTCGAACCGCTTCGGTATTACCGAAAAGTTGCGGACTCTCATCATTCCGGAAATCAATTTTCAGCCCGGAACCACCATCGACGATGCGGCCAGCTTTCTCACGCTCCGGAGCCGGGATGTGGACCCGACGAAGGAGGGCGTGAGCTTTTTGGTGAAAAATGAGCAGGCTCGCAATGAAGCCAAGCCTTTCTCACTTCAATTACAAAACGTTCCTCTTGGAGAAGCCCTCCGTTACATCACCCTTTTGGCCGGAATCAAATCGCGCACGGAGGAATTTGCGGTCTTTTTTGTGCCGCTAAGCGATCGGTCCGAGAATCTCGTTCGGCGCGAGTTCAAGGTGCAGCAGGACTTTTTTGACACCGCACCCGAGGCCGGAGCTGCCCAGCCAGGTCCTGCCGGAGGTGTGACCCGGCGACGTGCCGCCGCCGCTGGAACCGCCGTCGATACGACCGCTGGTTCTACCGCGCGGCGGGCCCTCGAAGCGCGTGGGGTGGAGTTTCCTGAGGGTGCCACAGCGGTTTACAGCCCGACCACCGGCATTCTCACCGTGCTGAATACCCAGGATCAGATTGATTACATTGAAGAATTGGTCACGAACACAACAGATGCGGATACGCTGATGGTTCGGGTCGAAACTCGGTTCATTGAAATTAATCAGGAAGACCTTGATGAGTTAAACTTCAACTATGCACTCCAAGGCATCTTCACGGGTGACGGTATCCTCGGCTCGCCCAGCGATATCACCAATGGCAGCGTGACCGCCCAGACCGCCTTTCAAGGAGCGGAGGGCCTGGGACGGAACCAAATCGGTCAATTGCTCAATCAGTTCCCCACCACCGTCGTGGACGTCGGTGTCCAGCAGATCGACCGAAGCCAGTTCATGGCCCGTGGGCTCCTCAATGGGAACCAGTTCGCCATTGTCGTCGATGCGCTGAGCCAGAAGAAAAGCTTTAATATCGTCACGGCTCCGTCGATTCTCATCAACGACAAATCCACCGGCACGATAAATGTTTCGCGGGAATTCCGGTTTCCTACGACCTTTGATGCCCCGCAGATTCAAGAGCGCGTCATTGCGGGTGTCGTTCGCACTCCGACCGTGATTCCTTCCTGGCCGTCCGGGTTTGGTCAGGCACCGGGCGATGATGGATTCGAAGAGGTCGGGGTCGTGGCAACGGTCACTCCGGAGATCCAGCCGACAAACCAGACCATCCGGGTTCAGGTCAATCCGACGATCATTCAATTCGATGGCTTCATTAACTATGGCACGCCCATCAGCGATCCCGGAGATCAAACTAGCTTGCCGCCGCGGCCTCCCGGACTCATTAGTGAAAACGTGATCCGGATTCCTGTTTTTTCCCGCCGCTCGATCGAACGGAGCACGGTCGAAATCCGGGACGGGTACACTTTGGTCATGGGCGGACTGATTCAGGAAAAGACCGATACGCTGGAAGAAAAGTTCCCAATCCTAGGGGACATTCCCTTCGTCGGGCGGTTCTTCCGTAGCAACGCCGAGCGAAGCGTGAAGCGGAATCTCCTGATCTTTATTACGGTCCGCATCATCCGTCCGAACGGCGACCCGCTCAACGTCCTGCCCGGCGAACTGGCCAGCCGTTAGTCCCTCAGCCTCCTGGCTTGACCCAGCGGTTATGGGCAAGACAGCGGGCGTGGTTGGAGAGACCTTGGATAGACCAGGGTGAGTGGGCTGATTGGTCTTGGGGTGGAATCATGGGCCGACTAAGGGAGGGCGAACCTCCGTGTGAGCCGTAAATTTCTGTAGAGGCGGTCGATGACCGCCGGGATTGAGAGAGGAAAAGGCAGGTTAAGTCCACCGAGTGCACGGAATGCACCCAAGGTGGGGAAGTGGGTTAACCGTGAAGAGCGTGAAGAGAATGAAGAGGTCCCGTAGCCGCTAACCTTCCCGACCTTCATGGTCTTCAAGATGAGTTGCCTTTCTGTAGAGAGGGGTAGGCCGGGAGAAGGCAGGGTGTCTCACGCGAAGACGCGAAGGCGCCAAGGGGGGAAGGCAGGTTTTAATCACCTACGCACAAAAGGAGGAAAAGAAAGTCTTCCGTGAAGAGCGTGAAGAGAGTGAAGAGGTCCCGTGGCCTTGATCCTTCACGGACTTCATGGTCCCCATGGTGCCATGCCTTTTTTGAAGCTTCGGCTCACACGGAGGTTCGCCCTCCCGGAGGAGGCACAGCATGGGGAAACACGGAAGGGACGGAGGGCGGAGAGAAACAGAAGATGCTCTGGCGATGGACTGCCGCCGCTGGCGATATTATCCAGGGAGGACTTCTTCTGCGCCTGAATTTTCTACGATCGATACCTACCCCACCGTGAACCCGCCTCGCAATG
>CALFVM010000284.1 GCA_937928665.1 uncultured Candidatus Methylacidiphilales bacterium | reverse complement strand
CTTGAGGCGGGTGAGGCGGGGGGGCATCCTTTGTGGCCCATGAAACTGTTGGTTGTTGGCGGCGGGGGGAGAGAGCACGCGTTGGGCTGGGCCCTGCGGGGTGATCGGCGGGTGAATCAGATTTTTTTTGCTCCGGGGAATGCGGGAACCTCAGAGCTGGGTGAGAATTTGACAATCGCAGCGACGGATGGAGAAGGGATTGCGGGCTGGTGTGCGGAAGCACGGCCGGATTTGGTGGTGATCGGCCCGGAGGCTCCGTTATGTGCCGGCCTGGCGGACCGTTTGAGGGCTGAGAGAATCACGGTCTTTGGTCCCGGGGCGGACGGTGCTCGGCTGGAAGGGAGTAAAGCATTCACGAAAGGCTTGTTGAAAGAGGCGGGTGTGCCCACGGCGGGGTGCGAGCGATTCACGGATTATCGGCTGGCTTTGGCGTATAGTCGGGCTCAGGCCTATCCGCAGGTGATTAAGGCAGATGGGCTGGCGGCGGGCAAAGGGGTGGTGATTGCGGAGAACGCGTGGGAGGCGGCGGCGGCCCTTTATGAGATGATGGCGAAGCGCGTATTTGGGGCGGCGGGGGCGGAGGTTCTGATCGAGGAGTTTCTGGAGGGAGAGGAGGTCTCGGTGCATGCTGTGACGGACGGGCAGAAGATGGTCGTGTTTCCGCCTGCACAGGATCACAAACGAATTTTTGACGGAAACCGTGGACCGAATACGGGAGGCATGGGTGCCTATGCGCCGGCCCCGGTGTTGGGGGAGGAGGAGATGAAACGGGTGCGGGAGACGATTCTTGAGCCGGTTCTGGCGGGGCTGCGCGGGCGAAAAATGGATTATCGGGGGGTTCTCTACGCAGGGCTGATGGTGACCCGGGACGGACCGAAGGTGCTGGAGTTTAATGCGCGCTTCGGCGATCCGGAGACGCAGGTGCTCGTGCCACTGGCGGGGGCGCGATTGCTGGACGTTTTGTTGGGAGCGGCCCGGGGGGATCTCGGGGATGTCGGGCTACCGGAGGTGACCGGGGCTGCGCTGACGGTTGTGGTGGCAGCCGATGGGTATCCGGAACAGCCACGGCTGGGAGATCCGGTTACCCTCCCGCCTGTGCCGGAAACAGGCGGAATGGTGTTCCATGCGGGGACCCGATGGGAGGGTGAGCAAATAGTGACGGCGGGTGGACGGGTGGCGGCGGCCACGGGCTGGGGCGCGACGCTGGCTGAGGCTCATGACCGGGCGTATGCATTGGCCAGACAGATCCGGTTCCGGGGTTGTCAATTCCGGTCGGACATTGGCCAGAAAGCGTTTCTTCGCCGGTGACTGCCCTATCGCCCACCGCCAAGCTGCTGCTCGTGACGGCGTTAAGCTTTGTCACGGGAGCGGGTGTGGCGTGGGTGGTGACGACGGTTGGGATGCGTGAGAAGAGGGTGGCTTCCGCGGAGAGGACCGGAGCTGCGGAGGTTGCCGAAATCCTGTCTTCCGTGCCGGTGTCGGCACCGGTGCCGGTTGTGCCGCGGCTGATGCCTGAGGACTCGGAGATTCCAGAGATCACCGATGCTCTGCGCGCATCGTTTGCCGGTGCTGCTGACCTTGTGGGCGTTGAACTTTCGGCGACGGCGGTGCGGGAGTTGTTTGAGAAGCCTGAAACGCAAGTCCGGCTGCTTGCGGCTCCGGAGCCGGCGGTGGAGGAAACGAAAGCACAGATCAAGCTGTTGCCGCGCCGGGTGGTTTACTGGCGCCCTGGGGCGTTGGTGCCGGCGAACCTGGACGCTTTGGCGGTGGCCTGGCCGGGTTTGGTGAAAGATCGCCCCCTTGGTCTGGTGATTGATTTGCGCCAAGTGTCGGCTTCGGCGGGGTACGAGGGCGCGGCTGATTTGCTCAGTTTTTTCGCCAGTCCGGAATCCACGCTGTTCACCATTCAGGAGCTGAAGATGGCCCAGCGTGTTTTCCGGGCGGGGCGACAGCCGCTTGAGTTACCGGCGGGATTTCCGGTTGTAGTGCTGGTGCATGGAAGAACTCTTGGTGCGGCTGAGATTGCGGCCCAGTGGCTGGCGACCCGCCGGGGCGCTCTGGTGCTCGGCACGCCGACGGCGGGACAGGGTTGGCCGTTTCGCGATGTGGCACTCAAGTCGGGGCGGGTTTTGCGCCTGCCGATCGCCCGGGTGGTGTCGCCTGCCGGGCAGGATCTGGGTAAGGGTCCACTGGAGCCTGATGTGATCGTGGTGGCTGATCCGGTGGAGGAATCCGCCGCACTGGCGTTCGTTTCGGCCGGGCGGGTGGAAGAGTCCGTGGCGGAGGTTCCTGCCCGGCGCCAACAGAATGAGGCCGCCCTCATCCGGGAGGAGAATCCCGAATTGGACGAATTGATCGAAAGCCAGAATAAGCCTGGCCCTTCCGGTCCTCCTCCGCCCAAGGACGTGGCACTCCAGCGAGCGATTGATGTGATCGAGGCAATTTCCGTTATGCACGCCGGGCCTGTTTCAACCTCAACCCCCATCCCCCAACCTACCAAACCATGAACTACGGAACTTTCGACGACACGCGAAAAGAATACATCATCCATCGGCCGGACACGCCTCGGGCTTGGTCGAACTATTTGGGTTCGCGGACCTACGGTGGGATTATTACCAATAACGCCGGGGGTTATTCCTTCACCAAATCGCCCGCGCAGGGGCGAATTATCCGGCACCGGTACAACTCGGTCCCGATGGATATGCCGGGGCGGCAGTTCTATTTGCGGGACTCTGATTCGGGTGATTTTTGGACGGCAGCTTGGCAACCGGTGGGCAAGCCGCTGGATCGTTATCGGACGGAAACGCGGTTCGGCCCGGGCTACGCGGTGATCGCCTCGGACTATGATGGGGTTCGGACGGAGGCAACCTATTTTGTTCCGCTGGAGGCAAATTTTGAGGTGTGGTGGCTGCGGATTGACAACCACGGGAGGGTTCGGCGCGAACTGGATATCTTCTCATTTTGCGAGTTCACCACGGAGTGGAATCTGGTAAATGACACACTCAACCTGCAATACGCCCAATACATCGCCCAGGCGGAATGGGGCGATGGCTTCATGGAGGCTTCCTCTTGCGGTCGATTACCGGAAGATCCGGAAAACTTTGCCAATCGGGACCAGGCGCGGCGCTGGTGGATGACCCAGGTTGGCGGGGAAATCCGAGGTCACGACGGAGATCGTGACAAGTTCCTCGGACCGTATGGGGGGTTCGCGTCTCCCGATGTGGTTCGGGAGGGGGTAAGTCGGAACAGTTGCGGTTATTCAGACAATATCTGTGGCTCGATCTGCAGCCGAGTGAGCCTTGAACCGGGGCAGTCGGCTGACGTTTTGGTTTTGCTCGGAATCGGCACCGGGGCAGAGCAAGGGAAGGCTGCTTTGGCCCGTGTCGGAAATCCTCCATCGGCTGCAGCGGCGTTGGGAGATCTCAAACGGTATTGGCATGGGCTGTTGGATCAGTGCACGGTGAAAACCCCCGATCCGGACTTCGATCATATGACCAACGTCTGGGGTGCCTACAATGCGCTGATGACTTTCGAGTGGTCGAGGTCCTGTTCTCTGGTGTACACCGGAGATCAGCGGGATGGTTTTGGATTCCGAGACACGGTCCAGGATTTTTTGGGGGTGACGCATCTGCTTCCGGGCCTGGTACGTGAGCGATTGCGCTTGATGCTGTCCGGTCAGGATGCAACCGGTGGAGCGCAGCCTGAAATCAGGCCGTGGTCGCACCGACCGGGCGCCATGGCACCGACTCCCGCATCCGAATATCGATCGGATGATTGTCTTTGGTTTTTTAACGCGGTTCCTTTCTACGTGGCTGAGACGGGAGATACGGCGTTCTATGATGAAGTCGTGCCCTATGCCGACTGCGGGGAAGCGACCGTTTTAGGACATCTCCGGCGTGCGCTTGAGTTTAATCTTGAGCGCACCGGGGCCAATGGTCTGCCCTGCGGACTGCTGGCGGATTGGAATGACTGCCTGAAACTCGGCTACCGGGGCGAATCAGTCTTTGTGGCCTTTCAGCTTCGGCTGGGACTCAAGACCTACGCGGAGATTGCCACCGGGCTGGACCGGCATGGGGAAGCGGCCTGGGCGTGGGAGGAGCTGCGGAAGTTGGACGAGGCGATTGACCGGGTTTGTTGGGATGGGGATTGGTTTATCTGGGCAATCGCCGAGGATGGCACGGTTTTCGGCACGAAGAATTATCCGGAAGGCCAGATTTACCTAAACACCCAGTGCTGGGCGGTTTTGTCCGGCGCGGCGTCGCCGGAGCAAACGCATCGGGCACTTGACTCGGTCCGGGATCGGTTGGCGACCGAATTTGGGGTCGCCTTGTGCGATCCGCCATTTGAGAGGACCCCGGTCGCGGTCATGCGTGCGGTGCTGATGAATCCGGGTAACAAAGAGAACGGGGGCATTTTTTCGCACACCCAAAGTTGGGCCGTGCTGGCTGAGATTGCGCGTGGCCGTGGGGACCAAGCCTATGCGTATTATCGGTCGTTCATGCCAGCGGCCCAGAATGAGATGGCTGAACGACGGGAGATCGAACCGTATGTTCACTGCCAGAGCACCCATGCAAGGACGTCGCCCAAATACGGGGCTTCCCGGGTTCCCTGGTTGTCAGGGACGGCCTCGTGGAGCCATTTTACGGCCTTGCACGGAATCCTCGGGCTGAAACCAGAGGTTGATGGGTTCAGGATTGATCCGTGTATTCCGTCATCCTGGCCGGGGTTTGAAGTGGTGCGAATGTTCCGGGGCAAGAAGCTGCGGATTACCGTCAAAAATCCGGGGGGGCACTGTAGCGGAGTGGAACAGGTAATGGTGAACGGGGAGACGCTTGCGGGCAATCTGGTGCCACTGGAGAAACTCGGTCCCGATAACGAAATCCTTGCACAGATAATCTCCTGACGGAATCCTCCCCATTCGAAATCGCCCCGACTATGAAATACATCGCCATCTACCACGCCAATCTGAATTACGCTTTTCTCGAGCCCCACAAATACGAGCAGGTCATCCGTGCCAGCTACGAGACGATCCTGGACGGCCATGCAGCGGCCGGGCCGGAGGCAAAATTGGTTTTTGAGGCCAGCGGTTTCACGGTGGATGTGATGGCGGAGAAGTGTCCGGATGTGCTGGCCAAGCTCCGCCGGATGATGGAAAGCGGTCAGTGCGAGTTCATGGGAGCACCCTACGCGCATCCGATTATGGCGAACGTGCCGGAAGAAGACGGCTATTGGTCGTGCGAGTTTTCCCAGCGGAGTTACGAAAAACATCTCGGCACCCGGATTGAAAGCTGGTGGAACCCGGAATGCACTTGGATGCAATACGTTCCCCGCGCTTTTCGCCGTGCCGGGGCGAAGTATTTGACCCTGGACTTTGAGAGTTACATGACCTGCAACGATAAGGAATACGCCTGGGTGGAGAGGAACCGGGCGACGGATATTTATTGGGGCGGCCACATGCCC
>CALFVM010000283.1 GCA_937928665.1 uncultured Candidatus Methylacidiphilales bacterium | reverse complement strand
TGTCGTGGCGGGTGCGGCAGCGGTTCTTCTCTTGGCGGTAGTGTCCTTCGCGCCTGAGGGATCCCGGAGCCAGGCGGTTTCCCAGTTGGTCCAGTCAACCGGGATTACCTCCACACTTGCCAACGTGTTCCCCGGTGAAGTTGATGCCAAAGGATCGGCCTTTGACCGCGACTTTGTGTCAGCTAGGTTTGTGACCGGTGAGGAGCGCCTCTTGGCGTATGACATCAGCCTTACTTTCTAAATTGCGCCACGGACTGTTTTTGGCCGGACTGGTCGGCTTCGTATTCACCCAGGGTGAGGACGTCTTTGCGGCACCCAGCGGGTTTGACGCTATCAGCAAGGAAGTTCAGGCGGTTTTCGCGAAAGCTTCTCCCGCCGTGGTGAAAGTCCGTGCCTTCAGCGGCACGACGCCCTTGGCCGGAACGGGCTTCTTTATTGACGCGGACGGGACCATTCTGACCGCCTATGCGATTGTCCGGGATGCCAACCGGGCGTGGATTGAGAGGGATGGGGAGAAGATCGAGGCTCAGATTCTGGGTCGCGATGCGCGTAGTGGGATTGCTTTGCTTAAAGTCGATATTGGGAAGACGCCTTTTCTTTCGTTTGGAGATCCGTCCGAGTTGAAGGTCGCTTCGGCCATTGTTTCGGTGGCCTATCCGTTCAACTTGGAAGCGGCACCGGCCTTCGGTTTGGTGACCGGTTTCAACGCGGTGTATTCCTCCCCGACGCTCAATCAGTTTTTTGCCACGACGCATATCCGGGCCAGTCTGGACGTGCAGCCGGGACAAATTGGTGGGCCGGTCATGAACGGAAAAGGGGAAGTTATGGGCATCCTGATGGTGGCCACGCAAGACCAGCGGGAATGTTTTATTCTCCCGAGCACGGCGGCCTCCAAGATTGTCCGGGACATTGAACAGTTCGGCGAAGCCCGCCACGGATGGGTAGGAGTTGGGGTCACGACAGACCAGGGAACGGTGGCTGCGGTCAGTCCGGTCGCCGTTTCGACCCTGTATGAAAACACCCCGGCTGCCGAATCGGGCATTCTGCCCGGAGACCGGGTCATTTCGGTTGGGCGGCGTCCGATCCGTCAGCCGAGTGATGTGCTGGATATCGCTTTCTTTTCGAAAGTGGGGGAGACCTTGCCCGTGGAGATTGAGCGGGGAGGGCAGACCCGGGTGTTTGAGATCAAAGTAATTGAGCGCCCGGCGGAAGTCCGCATGGTTGATTTTCGGAAGTTGCCCGGAGGGGAACCAGCCGAGGGCGTTCCGGTGCGGTCAACTCGGTGAAATGGTAGAGGCTGACGGCGATGGATGGTGTCGGCTGGGATTCAGTGCAAACCAGCGACCAGCCAGCGAGCCAAGCCGCGGCTAAGGACAAAGGTGAAAATGCCGGCCGCACCGAGAAGCGCGGCGGTTTGGGCGGAAGCCTCACCCAGGCGCAATTCAATCCCGGAAGCCGCCAGTTCTTCGGGGAGCTGGCGCATGGCAAAGGAGTCGGAGAGGGCGGCGTGAATCCAGAGGAAGAGGGCGGCTGCCAGCAGGGAGGCTGCCAGCAGGCGGATGCCGATCACGGCGATTCCTTCAAGCAGCCGGGTTCTCACCGGGTCCCCTCCAGAATGGTGGGGAAGAGTTGAATCACTGAATCAATCTCGGCTTCGGTATTGGTGCAGGCCAAAGAAAAACGAATGGAGGCCAGGGCGTCGGCATCCCGAACCCCCATGGCCTTGAGGACATGGGACGGGGCGATGGCGCCGGAAGTGCAAGCTGACCCGGCGGAGGCGCAAACCCCGGCGTGATCCAACTGGGCGAGTAGGGAAGAGGCGTCGACTCCCGGAAAGGTGAGGCTGGTGGTGTTGGGAAGGCGGGGAGCGTTGGCTCCGTTGATGCGGGTGCCGGGGACGCGGGCGAGGATGCCGGCTTCGAGCTTGTCGCGGAGAGCGCGAACGCGGGTGTTTTCGTCGACGATTCGTTCCTGCGCCAGCTCGCAAGCCCGACCGAGGCCGACAATGGAGGCGACATTCTCTGTGCCGCTCCGTTTGCCTCTTTCCTGGGAACCGCCGAGCAGCATGGGGGAGAACTTGGTCCGACGCCGGACGGCGAGGGCACCGACGCCTTTTGGGGCGTGGAGTTTGTGTCCGGAGAGGGCGAGGAAGTGGATCGGGGCGTTGTTGAACTGCAGGGGGACTTTGCCGACGGCCTGGACCGCGTCGGTGTGGAAAAGGACGCCCCGATCCGCGCAGAGGTTGGCGATTTCCTCAATGGGGAAGATGACCCCGGTTTCGTTGTTGGCCCACATCAGGGAGACGATGGCGGTGTCTGGCCGGATGGCCTCGACGACAGAGGCGGGATCGAGTGTGCCATCGAGGTTCACGGGCAGCCAGGTGACGCCGTAGCCTTGGCGCTCGAAGTTATCGGCCTGATTCTTTACTGCGGAATGTTCGACGGTGCTGGTGATCAGGTGACGGTGACCGGTGGTGGCAAGGGCCGAGGCGATGGCGGCGTTATCCGATTCGGTCCCGCAACTGGTGAAGATGATCTCCCTGGGTTCGGCACCGAGCAGTGCGGCGACCTGATCCCGGGCGGTATCGATGGCGGCGGCGGCCCGGCGTCCGAAGGTATAAGAGCTGGAGGGGTTGCCGTAGTGCTCGGTTAGAAACGGCAACATGGCCTCAAGCACGATGGGATCGATGGCGGTGGTGGCGTTGTTGTCGAGGTAAATCATGGTCGGCCCGTTCCGGGGTCACAAAAGGAACCCGAGAATCTACTGGGCCGACCGGCTGAAATCAATCGCTCAACTCAACGTTCCAGAATCCGACATCCACGAAGTGACGCCACGAGGGATGGTGGGTGTGTTGGACTTGGAACTGAAGGAAGGGCCGCACTTTGGGTTTCTTGGGTTTGCGTGCGAGTTTCATCCCAATTTCGTGGGGAAGCCGGTTGCCCTTGCGGGTGTTGCACGGGATGCAGGAGCAAACGACGTTTTCCCAAGTGGTTTTACCCCCTTTGTCACGGGGGAGGACGTGATCGATGTTGAGGTCTTTCCGGTCGCCTTTCTTTCCGCAATATTGACAGGTGTAATTGTCTCGTTCGAAGATGTTTTGGCGGGTTAGCTTGACCTCTTTCTTGGGCAAACGGTCGAACATCAACAGAACGATAATCCGCGGGATTCGAATCTTGAACCGAATCGTGCGAACCATTTCATCCTCCGGATGGTCGGAGCTGGTGGAGCGATCGTGCCACTGGTCGAAGTTGAAGGTTTGGTAACCGGCCGCGTCGGATTCGACCACCTGGGCTTGCCCACTGTAGAGCAGACAGAAGGCCCGTCGGGCGGAGCAGACGTTGACCGCCTGCCAGAGCCGGTTCAGAACCAAAACATTGTGATTGAGCGCGAGCTCCATGGTTTACCCAAAGTTCAGCGTGCGAGGTAGTTAGCACAGTGTGCGCACGGGGTCAACTGCCTGACCGTGACGACTTGGTGACAGTTGTCCGATCCGTGGCGTGGGTGTTTGCCCAAGGACATGATCGTTAGTGTGGGGAGCGTTTCTTTGAATCCATTCGGGCCGTGCCGCTCCTTTCCAAGGGGCCTGGATGATTTACCGGAAAGGTTGAGATGCTGACCGGATTCGGGAAAGATTTGAGTTGGGGCAGGGCGGAAGGCTTTGCCTTGGGTTTGACAAGTGCGGAAGAAGGCTGCCTCATATCGCGATGAAGTCTGCGCCCCATCGCCCTCAGCCGGTCAAAGCTTATGCCGCCTCGGGGGTGGATGTCGATTTGGGGAACCGGGTGAAGAAAGGGCTTGGGCGGCAGTTAGCCGAGGCGTCGCGCCCCGAGGTGTTGAGCAAGATTGGTGGGTTCGGCGGGCTGTTTGATGCGCGATTCAAGGGGTTGAAGCACCCGGTGCTGGTCAGCAGCATCGATGGGGTGGGAACGAAACTGATGGTGGCGGGGATGATGGGGAAACACCGGTCGATTGGGGCCGACTTGGTGAATCACTGCGTCAATGATATTGCGGTAATCGGGGCAGAACCGCTCTTCTTCCTCGATTACTTTGGGACAGGCAAACTGGACCCTAAACTTTTCCGCGAAGTCGTGGCCGGGATTGCCGATGCGTGCAAGAAGGCGGGTTGCGCGTTAATC
>CALFVM010000282.1 GCA_937928665.1 uncultured Candidatus Methylacidiphilales bacterium | reverse complement strand
TGGGCTGGCTGGATTTGGTGGCGATCACCTGGGATGGAAATCGGCAGGTGCTTCACAAGATGGTTTCTGAAAATGCTCACTTTTATTGGGCGTGAATTGTCGGCAGATTCTTTTCATGGGTTCCTTGCGCATCCCCACGTTTTGATCGCATCCCGCCTCCTTTTCCAATTCGACGGGTGCTTTGCAGGCCGGCCCTCCGACCGCGCTGGGAGGGCACGTCGTGGAGGCCCGTTCTGCTCCAAGCTGGTACTGTCGGGGGAACAGGCGGGGCGGAGTTCGGGCGGTCTGCTGGATGTTCCCCGGAAGATGATCACCGAATAACTATTAGAAAACAAAAAGAGCTTCTTGCCATTTTACTGATTAACAGAAATGGAGATTTGTAATCGATATTAACATCCATTATGCTCCAATTTATCCCATACGATTATGGATCAGACCCACTTCAGTGCTGCAACGCTTGATACGATTGATGACGCGGTGATCCGCATTGCCGGCAATTCCCAGGATGGGATTCAGGCGGTGGGGGCGATGTTGGCCCGGTTGGCCGGGCGCAGTGAGATGGAAGTCATGACCTACATGACGATTCCCTCGACCATTTCCGGTGGGCCGTCGATTTTTCAGGTGCACATGGGCAGTGGGCGCATCCTCAGCGCGGGCGACGCGGCGGACATTCTGGTGGCTTTTTACCAACATTCCTATCAAACACATCTCGAGAGCCTGCGGGACGGCGGCATCCTGATTTACGACTCGACCGAGGTGGAGCCGGACATGGATCTGCTGCGCCGGCGCCGCATCACTGCCGCCTCGGTGCCGATGACCTCGCTGACCATTGAAATTCTCGGCGGCAGTGGCAAACAGAAGGGTAAGAACATCTTCCTGCTCGGGATCATTGCCCGGATTTTCCGCCTGGACATGGAGAAAGTCCGCTTCCTGATCGGAGAACGCTTTGGCGGTAAAGACGAATCAGTACTGCGCAACTCGCTCCTGGCCCTGGAAGGCGGCTACGCCTACGAGCTGGGTGACCTGCTCTCCCTCTTTTCCTTCACTCCGCCGGCCCCCGGAAAAAACGGCAGTCAAACGATGGTGACCATGAATGGCAACCAAGCGCTGGCCTATGGGGCCATTGCCGGAGGCATCCGCTTCGGAGCCGCCTATCCCATCACCCCGTGGACCGAGGTCATGGAACTGCTCCGCGTCGAACTGCCGCGTTACGGAGGCACCTTTATCCAGACCGAGGACGAACTGGCAGCCATTTCCGCTGCGTTAGGGGCCGCTTATGGAGGCATTCCCGCCATGACCGGATCCAGCGGACCGGGCTTGTCCCTCAAGAGCGAGGCCATCAGCTATGCGGTGATGGCAGAAATCCCCCTTCTCATCGTGGATGTGCAGCGGGGCGGACCTTCCACCGGTCTGCCGACCAATGTGGAACAATCTGACCTGAACCTGGCCTTGCACGCCGGTCATGGCGACGCACCCCGGGTGGTGCTGGCTCCGTCCAATGTGGAAGAATGTTTTTACCTGGCCATCGAAGCGGTGCGGATCAGCCGCCAATACAGTGTGCCGGTCATTTTCCTCAGCGACCAATCGCTGGCCACCCGCTTGGAGGCGTTTCCGATGCCCGATCTGGAGGCACTGATGGCGGCCAACCCGCCGGTGCCTGAGAGCGTGCCCACGCACAAACCCTATCCCCTCGACGCCCTCACCCAGCACCTGCCGCCCGGCGTGCGGATTGAGGACGGCAAATACCCCTGCGTCACCGGCCTGGAGCACGACGAATTCGGCCACCCCTCGGCCAATCCGGCCAATCACGCGGCCATGACCCGTAAGCGTATCGAAAAACTCCGCCGCCTGGCCGCCACCCTGCCCACACCGGAGATCTACGGACCCGATCACGGACAGACCTTGCTGGTCGGCTGGGGTTCGACGCGGGGAATCCTCCAGGAGGCGGTCAACCGGGCCGCTGCCCAGGGCAGAACATACAGCGCCCTCCACCTGCGTTACCTCAACCCCCTGTCTCCTGGACTGGATGAAATCTTCCGCCGCTTCGAGCGCGTCCTGGTGGTGGAGATGAACGCACCGGATGAACACGGCTGCGGCCAACTCGGCCGTTTGCTGCGGGCCCACACCTGCCTTTCTCATATCCACGGCATCACCAAAACCGACGGTCTGGCCTTCCGCGTGCGCGAAGTGCTGGCCGCCATTGAAGAATCTACCCCTAACGATGCGTTGACCGTATGAACACCACCACCGATTCCGCTCCTCCCGCGCTGACCCGAGACCAACTGCGCGCCGATAAACCGACGTGGTGTCCCGGCTGCGGCGATTTCAGCGTGCTGGCCACTTATCACCAGGTGCTGACCTCTATGGGCTGGGCCCAGGAGGACATCGCCACGCTCTCCGGCATCGGTTGTTCCTCCCGCTTCCCGTATTTTGTCAACACCCCCAGCGTCCACTTCATCCACGGGCGCATCCTGCCCTTTGCCACCGGGCTGAGCCTGAGCCGGCCGGACATCCACCCGGTGGTTTTCATTGGCGACGGGGATGCCTATTCCATCGGCGGCAACCACTTCGACCATGCCGCTC
>CALFVM010000281.1 GCA_937928665.1 uncultured Candidatus Methylacidiphilales bacterium | reverse complement strand
CATCGCCTCCCTCACCCCCACCGTCCGCGCCCTCGAAATGGTCCCCGGCCACGATGTGCGGCTCATCCCGTCCGGGTGTTGCGGCATGGCCGGCTCCTTCGGTTACGAGACAGAACATTACGATCTCTCCCAAAAAATCGGTGAACTCGTTCTCTTCCCCCGCGTCCGGGCCGCAGCACCCCAGGAAGTGATCGTCGCGCCTGGAACCAGTTGTCGGCACCAAATCCGCGACGCAACAGGCCGGGTCGCGCTGCATCCCGCCGAAGTGCTCCGGGACGCCCTTGTCATCAGGGCAGAGAGTTGATCAAACCGGTTTCGTCCCCCGCCTGGTCTCAAGCATCAGGGGGAGAAGTCGGGGCGGGCGTGGCATCCAACCCGAACCGCGCATGGGCGGCCTTCATCGCATCGGTCGCACGGCTCTCGTCAATGACCACCGCGATCTTAATTTCGCTGGTTGAAATCATCTGAATGTTGATTCCGGCCTCAAACAGTGCCCCGAAAAGGTTGGCCGCCACTCCGCTGTGACTCCTCATGCCGATCCCCACGACCGAGAGCTTGGCCACCCCTTCCCGAATGATGACATCCTGGGCAATGGACGTGCCGAGGACCGGTTCGAGAACCTTCCTCACCTTGCCCGCGTCGTCCCGATGCAGCGTGAAGGTGATGTCCGTGGTTCCCTGCAGAGAAACGTTCTGAACGATCATGTCCACGTTGAGATTGGCGTTGGCCAGGGTGGTGAAGAGGGCGGCGGCCACCCCCGGTTTGTCCGGCACACCGGCGATGGTGACCTTGGCCTGGCTCTTTTCCAGGCTGACGCCGCGGACGACGACTTGTTCCATAGAGGCGGTTTCTTGCTTCACGAGAGTTCCCGGGTTGTCGTTAAAACTGGAGCGCACTTCAAAAACCACACCGAATTTCTTGGCGAACTCGACCGAGCGCGCCTGCATCACTTTGGAGCCCGAACTGGCCATTTCGAGCATTTCGTCATACGAAATTTCTTCCAGCTTCCGGGCGGCCGGGACCGCCCGTGGATCGGCCGTGAAAACGCCGTCCACATCGGTAAAAATCTGGCATAGATCGGCCCGGATCGCCGCTGCCATGGCAATCGCCGTCAAATCGGACCCCCCCCGGCCCAGCGTGGTGATCTGGCCTTCCATCGTCTGGCCCTGGAACCCCGCAATAATCACCACATCGCCCCGGTCCAGAAAACTCCGGACCGCGTGTGGGGTGATGTTGCTGATCTTGGCCCTGGTGTGAACGCCGTCGGTGACAATGCCCGCCTGGGCGCCCGTCAGCGACACGGCCGGCACGCCGATGTCATGCAGTGCCATCGCCAGCAAAGCAATGGTCGTTTGCTCGCCCGTGGCTAGCAGAACGTCCAGCTCCCGATCCGTGGGCTCACGCGAAACCTCCCGGGCCAGCTTCAGCAATGAATCGGTCACGCCGGACATCGCCGAAACCACCACAATGAGCTGATTGCCCGCCGCCCGAAAGGCCGCCACGCGCCGGGCCACGTTCACGATCCGTTCGGTGGAACCGACGGACGTGCCCCCGTATTTCTGAACAATCAAAGCCATGAAGGCGATGGAGAATGGCCCAACCCGGTCATGGTGCCAGCAAAAAACCGAGGCACCGGCACCACGGACAGCTTCTGCTTCAGTTTCCCGGCAACAATCCCTCAAAAGACGGAGGTGGAACAACGTCACCCGAAGTCGCGCCGCTCGGGCGCAACATCGTATCCGGCACAATTGCATTCTCCTGCAATCCGAAAGTCTCCTGCTCCGCCCGCTTCAACCAGCCCAATTCCAGGAACGAGTCGGCAAACGCGTTGTTTTGCCCCGGCGGATAAATCGCCGCCGCCGAGCGAATATATTCGACCGCGTCGTCTTCGCGCCCTTCATGAAAAGCCACCGCGGCCAAAGCGTAATAGCGCAAGGGCGTGGAAGGAGACAAAGGGAATGCCCGCGCCGCCTTCTTGGCCGCTTCCGCATTGCCGCCCTGCAGATCGCAGAGGAAAACCTTAAACTCTCCCAAATCATTGGTTCCGTTTTTCTCCAGGAACCGCTGGAACCGCTTTTTTGCTTCCGCGTAATTCTTTTGCAGAAACGCGACCTCGCCCAGATTAAACAGTGCCAGGTTCATCCCCGGATCGACCTCCATCGCCTTCCTGAACATCGCTTCAGCCTGGTCAAACTCCCGCTTCTTCGTGAAAATCGCGCCCCGCAGGTTAAATCCGTGGGAAACATTCGGTTCGACCTGATCCGCTTCGTCCAGAATCCGGGTTGCCTCCTCAAACTGATTATTGGCAAAGGCCTGAGCCGCCTCCTGATACTTCCGCTGGTAGGCTTCGCTGGGCGGTTTCATCTCTCCAAAAACGTTCCCCACCCACATCAGGCTCACCGCACACACCACCGCGCAAATCCGATTCATCTCTGTATTAGACGCGACCTTGCCAACCTTGAAAAGATTTAACTTTTTCTGACCCGCTACCCGCGCCAACCTCTCTACCGCCATGCTCCCTCAGGGAATCCCAATCTTCGCTCTCCTGCTCGCATGTGCCCTGTTGGCTTCCGCCACGGCTGCCAACCTGGTCCCGTCCGTTCAGGACATCCTCCTCGACCTGGCCGGAGGCCGGGCCGAGCCCGCCCTTGGCAAAGCGGACGCCCGGCTTGCCGCCAACCCCGGTGATGCTAAATCCCACGAGGCCCGGGGCCGGGTGCTCCATGCCCTCGGCCGCTACGACGAAGCCATGGAAGCCTACTTCAAAGCTCTTGAGCTCGATGCCACTCTTGACTCCGCCCACTTTCACCTGGGCGAGGTCGCCTTCGCCCAGCGTTACTGGCCCGAAGCCATTGAGTTCTACGTGGTCCACGCCGCGAAAACCAAAGGCTCTCCCCGAACCATCCTCAAACTTGTTTACTGCCACATCGCCAACGGAAACCTCAATGAGGCCGGCCAATGGCTTGCCCGCCTTGATCCTTTTGACGATTCCTTCCCTGGTTATTACTTTGGCAAAGCCGCTTTCGCCCACGCCATGGGCAAAAAAGATGAACCGACCAAACTGATCCAACAGGCTCGCACCCTCTACGGCAATGCCACCGCCAACGAGTTCGAAGTCGAAATGCTTCACATCCTCAAAAAAGACGACACCCCTTCCAAAGACCCGGCCCGCCCTCAAAAAGCCGCCGTTCAACCCTGACCCTAACCAAGGAGAGATTTATGTCCTCAGCCAATGCCACCCTGCGCATCCAAGACCAGGAAATCACCCTTCCTCTAATCGTCGGCAGCGAAGGCGAGTGCGCCATCGACATCCGCCACCTCCGCGACCAAACCGGCACCATCTCCTACGACGACGGCTATGGCAACACCGGTTCCTGCCAGAGCACCATCACCTTCATCGATGGCGACCGGGGCATCCTCCGCTACCGCGGCTATCCTATCGAACAACTGGCCGAACACTCCAACTTCCTCGAAGTCGCCTACCTCCTCATCCACGGCGAACTCCCCCCGCCCTCTCACCTCCGCCGCTTCCGCCAGCTTGTCCTCGGCAACGCTGCCATTCAGCAGTCCATGCTCCATCACTTCAGCGGCTTTCCCAACAACAGTCATCCCATGGCCATGCTCTCCGCCATGGTCAACTCCCTCGGCTGCTTCTACCCCCAGCTCGCCAGCAACGACCGCAGCCGCGAACTCGCCCAGTTCGAGGAAGCCGCCTGCATCCTCATCTCCAAAGTCCGCACCCTCGCTGCCATGTCCTACCGCATGAAGCGCGATAAACCCTTCATTCATCCCAAAACCAACGTCTCCTACTGTTCCAACTTCCTCCACATGATGTTCTCTGAGCCCTACGCCGATTACGTCGCCCGCGAAGAAGTCGACCGCGCCCTCAACCTTATTCTTCTCCTCCACGCCGATCACGAACAAAACTGCTCCACCTCCACCGTCCGCATGGTCGCCTCCGGCGGAGCCAACCTCTTCGCCTCCACCGCTGCCGGCATCTGCGCCCTCTGGGGACCCGCCCACGGGGGTGCCAACCAGGCCGTCCTCGAAATGCTCCAGACCATCCACGACGATGGCGACGACGGCACCAAGTTCATCGAAGCCGCCAAATCCGGCGACAAACAAAAACGTCTCATGGGCTTCGGCCACCGCGTTTATAAAAACTACGATCCCCGGGCCAAAATCCTCAAAAAACAATGCGAGGATGTCCTTGACGCCCTCGGCCTCAACGATCCCCTCCTCGACATCGCCCTCCGCCTTGAAGAAGCCGCCCTGCGCGAGGATTATTTCCTCTCCCGCAAACTCTATCCCAACGTCGACTTCTACAGCGGCATTATCATGAGAGCTATCGGCATCCCCGTTGATATGTTCACCGTCATGTTCGCCATCGGCCGCATGCCCGGCTGGCTGGCCCACTGGAAAGAACTGGCCCAGGCCAAATCCCCCATTCATCGGCCCCGCCAAATCTACACCGGACACCCCGCCCGCGACTTCGTTCCGGTTGAAAACCGGCCGGATCCCTGACCTGCCCCAGCCTCGGCCATGCCCGCACAAAGCAGGTGCCGCCCCGCATCGCTCACCTCGATCAGATGCTTCTCAACACTCCCTGACGGATAAACGTTCAGGTCACCCTTAGCCCTGAGGACTAGCACTGACCTTGACTTGCCGAATAACGGTGAGTGCTCGTCATCCGTGCCTTCAATCAGGATTTGCGCAACCCCTTGTTGGCTCCCCCCAAAAGTGCCGCATCCCCTAACTGCATCACCAGACTCCCATCAGGGCTTGCCACACCGGCAGGGGTTGCTACCTCTTTTCGGCTCAAACTGAAACCAAAGGAATCTCCATGGCCGCCGATACCTCACCCGTTGCAAAAGTCGAAGCTCCCGCCCTCAAACCCCAGCTCATCCCCTCCAAACTGGCCCCAACTCCCGACTCCCCTCCCCGTTACACCCGCACCGTCACCTCCCGCTCCGGCACCGAAATCACCCTCGCCGATCCCCGCGCCACCCGCGCTCTCGTCGCCCTCATGGACGTCCACGCCGTCAACGGGGGTGCCGCCTGTCACTGGGGCGGCCCGGCCGCCCTCGCCGAACTCAACAGCGCCATCCACGCCATCATGTTCGCCGAGCAAAACCGCCCCTGGCACCAGGCCTTCAATTACGTCAACGACGCCGGCCACACCGAAAACGGCGTCTATGCCCTCCGCGCCCTTTACGGTTTCGACAACCTCACCTTCGACTCCCTCAAAGGCTTCCGCTCCATCCACAGTAAACTGACCGGCCACGGCGAATCCCACCTCAACCCTGAAGGCGTCCTCCTCAGCAACGGCCCCCTCGGCTCCAGCCTCCCCCAGGCCCAGGGCCTCGCCATGGCCGACAAAACCACCGGCAACGACCGCGTCACCCTTTGCATCCTCTCCGACGGTGCCGCCATGGAAGGCGAAGCCAAAGAAGCTCTCGCCGCCATCCCCGGCTTCGCCGCCAAGGGCAAAGTCAACCCGTTCATTCTCATCATCTCCGATAACGACACCAAACTCTCCGGCCGCATCACCCAAGACGCCTACAGCATGGAGCCCACCTTCGCCTCCCTCGCTGACCTCGGCTGGAACGTCATCCGGCTCGATCACGGCAACGATCTCCAGGCCGCCTTCCACGCCGTCGAAGACGCCCTCGCCGCCGCCCGCGCCCACCCTGAAAAACCCGTCGCCCTCTGGGCCCACACCATCAAAGGTTTCGGCGTCAAAGCCACGGAGGAAAGCTCCTCCGGTGGCCACGGTTTTCCCCTCACCAGTGGGGAAAAAATCATTCCCTTCGTCGAGGAAATCTTTGGCGGCGACGTTCCCGCCGAACTCCACGCCTGGGCCCAATCCCTCCGCGCCGAATGGGAGAAAAAAGAAGAGGCCAAGAAAGCCGTCCCGGCCCCTGCTGCGACCGCCGTTAAAAAAGATAAAGTCCAGAGCGGCCTTTCCAAAGGAGCCATCCGCGCTGCCCAGGAAGGTTACCCTGTCTTCTCCATCTCCGCTGACCTCGCCGGTTCCACCGGCATGAGCACCTTCCAAAAAGCTCTGCCCGACCGCGCCATCGACGTCGGCGTGGCCGAAGCCAACATGATCTCGACCGCCGCCGGTTACTCCAAGATGGGCTACATCCCCATCGTGGACACCTTCGCCCAATTCGGCGTCACCAAAGGCAACCTCCCCCTCACCATGGCCGCTCTGTCCCAGGCACCGGTCATCGCCGTCTTCTCCCACGCCGGATTTCAGGACGCTGCCGACGGCGCCTCCCACCAGGGCCTCACCTACTTCGCCGCCGTTTCCGCCATCCCCCACACCATCGTCATTGCCGCCTCCTGCGCTGACGAAGCCGAAGCCTTCATGCACGCCGCCATCGCCCACATCGGCGAGGACCGAAAAGCCGGACGCGATGGCGACTCCGTCATCTTCTTTATCGGACGCGAAAGCTATCCCCTCTCCTGGGTCCCCGGCACCGACTACGTTTGGGGCAAACCGCAAATCCTCCGTGAAGGCACCGACGTCACCCTCGTCACCTGCGGTGCTCTCCTCGGCTCCACCCTCAAAGCCGCCGACCGCCTCGCCGCCCAGGGTAAATCCGCCGCTGTCATCAACCACCCCTTCGTCAACCGGCCCGACATCGACACCTTCCGCGACGCCCTGGCCAAAACCGGCGGAAAACTTGTCACCGTCGAAGATCATCAGCTCATCGGCGGCATGGGCGCCCAACTCGTCCATGCCCTCGCTTGTCACGGAATCCCCTTCACCGTCAAATCCCTCGGCGTTCACGGAGAGTTCGGACAATCCGCCTACCTCGCCCAGGAACTCTACGACAAACACGGCCTCGGCCCCGACGGCATCGTCCAGGCCGCCCTGGCCCTCTGCTGAACGGCTGCCCCTACCGGCTCTTGCGGATATTTCCCAACAGCCGGTGAACTGCCCGGCGCACCGCCAGAGTCGTCTCGGTCTGCACCGCGTCGCACACCTCCTCCGACACCTTCGGATGCTTCAGCCGGGGCGGGGGCGGATTCCACGGCGTCACCGCATCATCATCCTCCACCGCCAACAACGCCACCCCCTCATCCAGCCCTGACCGAACATTCAACGTCATCAACGTCCGCCCACTCCGCAAATCCACCACCTCCAACGTCGTCGCCACCCCCAACCGGCCTTCCGGCCCCGGCCACCTCACCTCCGTCATCCGGGCCGTCATCTCCCAGCCCGGCGCACTCGGCCGGGTCTTCCCCTCAATCACCCGAGTCGGCGCCACATGCTGCGTCAGCACCCGGGCCAAATCCGCCTGATAAGTCGAACGCACCACCTCCAACAAAAACGACGCGGTCTCCGCGTCAGCTCCCAGATCGGCCCGCACCCCTTCCACCGTCACCGGATGCAAGAATATTTGCATCGGCTGATCCATCACCCCCACCACACTCTCACCCTGCGCCACCGCCCGCCCGCCCAGAGCCCCCATCCATCCCAGCACCAACAGCCAGACCACGACGCTTCGCATGAAGCGAAGCAACCAGATTGATCCAGAATGGCGAGCCGAAAGCCTACCTTCCCTCACATCCCCGCACCCCCATCTACCCGCAGAACCTGCCCCGTCATATAACCCGCCCGGGCCGACCCCAGAAACACCGCCACCGCCGCCACCTCCCCGGCCGTTGCCAACCGCCCAAGCGGAATCCGCTCACGCACCAGCCGCTCCCGCACCCCCTCCGGCAGCTCCAACACCCGTCGGCTCTCCACAAACCCCGGCGCCACCACATTCGCCCGGATCCCCTTGCCTCCCACTTCCCGGGCCAACGCTTTCACCCACGTCTCAAACCCCGCCTTCACTGCCCCGTAACCCGCCTGACCTTTCTCCGGCCGGGCTGCCGCCAGGGAGCTGATCCCAATCCACACCCCGGAACGCCTCATCATCATGCCGGGTAAAAGCACCCGAAAAAACGCGTTCGGCGCAACCACCTGCAACCGCCACAGCCGGTCCAGTTCCGCCGAATCCAGCTCCGCCACCAGCCTGTCCAATCCGCCCCCGGCGTTCCACACCACCCCATCCACCCCGCCCCACAATGCCTCCACTTCCCGGGCTGCCCACTCCGCCGCGCCTGGCACCAAAAAATCAGCCTCCACCGCTACCTCCCCGCCCGCCTCCCGGGCCGAGCGCGAAACCCCCGCCACCCGGGCTCCCTCCTCCCGAAAACGGCGGATCAACGCGGCAGCCAGATCACCTCCGGTCCCCGCAATCACCCATCGCATCCCCTGCAAGCAGCCCGTCGCGGCCCTCATTGTCTCCCTCCGTTGACTTGGCCTTCCATCACCTCCCAGTCCGCCCGGGCCTCGGCTCTCGCCGGTGACACCCCGATCACCAACACGGGGTCCGCCGCGCCATCCTCCAACCACCCCCTCGCCACCCAGCGCGCTTCTCCCATCGTCCCACACGTCAGCACCGGGCCCGTAATCCCCAGCGTCCGCGACACATGCCCCGCCACACTGTTTGGCAACACGCTCAACAACCACAAGGGAGAAACCTCCTTCCAGTCCCGCGCCCCTTTCAGACCGGCCCACGACACATCCAGCAGCGCCACCACCAATCCCGCCCCCGGCGGCGCGGTATCTCCGGCAAACGCCTCCCAACCCGCCTGGACAGCCGCCCGTGTCCTCGGCTCCATCACCCGCAGCCACTTCCGTTCCACCAGCCAGGGCAGTTCCCCCGCCTCCGCCCGCCCCACCCGAACCTCATGGATTATCTCCTGCCTCCCCGCTTTCGTCATGCCCGCAGCCTTTCAAACCGCGCCCGCATCCACGCTTCATTCAACGGAGGGCACCACGGACTGTCCGGCTCCTTAAACCGGAAAAACCTCAGACCAATCCACGCCGATGCCACCACTCCTGACCCACCTTCAATTCGGCACCGCGCCGCCCGCCGCGGCCCGTCCACGACCAACCCCTCCGCGCAAACCCGCACTGGCTCCCCAGGAACCGCCGGGTGCCGGAACACCGTATCATCCACCCGCGCCAGCACCCCTTTGCCCGCAAACCCCTCTGCCCACGCCGCCCACCAGCCGGTCGCCTGAGCCATCGCCTCAAGCAACAAGACCCCGGGAACCACCCGTCGCCCTGGAAAATGATCTTCGCTGGCATAACTCCCCGGCGGAAACAAAGCCCGGCCCGTCAGTCCTTCCGGGCCGATCGCCTCGATTCGGTCCAACCACTCCCAACGCTCCCCGCTCATCCCGACCCGGACGCCGGAACCACCGCACCGGCATCCTCCCCGTCGCGCCGCGCAAAAATTCGGCTCGTGCTCGCCTCCAGATCCGCCTTGAGCTGGTCCAGTTCGCTCAGCTTGATCTCCGGTTCCTCCACCACAAACGTTTCATTGGTGGTCGCATGCACATAAATCACCTTCCTCACTCCCCCCACCACCAGCCGGTCCTGCGCCCGCAGAATCCGTTTCCGCTCCAGCATGGCCGCCAAGAGAAAACTCACCTTTCGGTCCGACTCATTCTCACTGTCCACCAGACGCCGCAGCTCACTCTCCGCATCTGTCCGGTCCACCGTCTCCGGCTCGGGCGGCGGAGTCGCTTTGAACGTCGATTTCCAAAAACTCAGCGGGCGGATATTGTCATTGCGCTCGGTCCACGCCGCCTCACACAAATCCTGTCGGACCAGCCCCTCCTTCGTCTCCGTCAGCATGGTGTAGAACACCTCATCCTCCACAAAAGGCCGACCTGTCACCTGACACACCTCCGACCGCGCCTTGATATTCCATTCCATGACCCGCCAGATTACCTCCTTCCCAACCCGGAGAAAAGCCCCGCGTTAACCCGAACCTCACCGAAATCGCGGAACCGTAACGTTGGCAGACTGATCCAGAATCCCGAAAACAAACAACAGCCACACCACCACACAAATCACCACCACCCCCTTGAGGATACTTTTGATTTTTCCATCCATCGGAATGAAGCTGTTGATGAGCCACAGCCCCACCCCGATCGCGATGAGCGTAATCATGAGATTAAAAAGGGGCATACAGTTTCTTCGTAGCACTTCGCCCACCCCTGCCGGGTGAGCCATGCGGTG
>CALFVM010000280.1 GCA_937928665.1 uncultured Candidatus Methylacidiphilales bacterium | reverse complement strand
CTGGCCCATTGGTTTCCGCCCCAAACCACGACTTATCGGTTGGCGTTCACCGACGAGAATGGAAGAACGCTGCTCTCCCCTCGTCCGTATCCGCTGGTTGTCATCTCGGATCACCCGCCCCGGTTGCGCTGGGAGCCCCCCTTCCCTGATCGGGGAGTTCGTAGCGGCCGCCCTATCCCTTTCAACCTGCGGATTACCGATGATCACGGGGGAGTGGCCGCTCGTTTCTTCTGGAAAAAGGCCGGTGAACCGCCCCGGGCCAGCACCCTGGCTCTGGAGGAGATCCGCCCCGGCGAATGGTGGGCCCATCCTGTCCTGCAAATTCCGGATGGCACCACGGTGCCGGGCGACCTGATTCTTGTCTGGGCGGAAGCCTCCGACGCCCGGCACCGGACCGCAGAAACCGTGGCGCGCAGCCGTCCCCTTGCTTTTGTCAGCCTGCCACCCTTGGTGGACCCGTGGCCGATGGCCAACGGTCAACTACCCGAACCCTCCGAGGAGCCGCCAGCACCTTCCCCGGCAACGGCCCGGGAAGCACCCACATCACCGTGGTTCGATCTTGCCTGGATCATACACGCCGGAATCTTCAGCCTGTCACCGGGTGCCACGCCCGAAGCCTTGGCTGATCTGCGTGCCGAGGTCATTTCCCTGGGCGAGATGTTCCATCTCTGGTTGGACGGCTGGGACCGGGTGGAACCGGCCGACCGGGTCCGCACGGATGCGGTCCGGTCGGCCCTGCAGGGCGTCGCCCCGGCACTGGAAGCCGGAGGCCGGGACACGGGCGGTATCGCCTCAGAAAAGGTTCTGGCCGCCGTGGCCGCGCTACTCCACCACGCCGAACCGGACACCCACGAACGGGTGACCCGATCCGCCCAAACAACTGTCCTTGAGCAGGTCGCCACCCGAGAACGGGAATGGCTGGATGCCGCCGCCCGCTGGTCACTTGATCTGAAAGCCGCCGCCCGGCAGCTCAGCAGCTTGAACCAGCGAGTGGCCGGCGCCGAGCGGGTCGGCAACCTTTCCGCCCGGCTCCGTGATTCTGCCGCCGAGGTCGATGCCATTCTGGGGGCGATGCGCTCCCTGGCGGCCGTCAACCCACTTTGTAGCCACCAGCTTCTCCGCCCTGTCAGGAGAGCGGCCGAGGCTATTGCCCTGGCCGCCATCACTGCCGATCACGGCGAACCCGGCCAGGCCGTCCGCGATTCAACTCGTGCAGTGCGGGAACTGATGGATGCGGCAACGCGGTTAGACGATGAAATCGACCCGGGGCGCCGCTTGGTTCTGGACGGTGCCCGGGATATCCCGGGTGACCCGATGGAGGCAATCCTCCGTCTTTACTTCCGCCGGATTTCTGAAGGCGAGGCCTCCGAGGGACTCAACCCGTAATCCAAGACCACTCGTGCTGCTTGCCAACACGAAGACCGTGGGGTGCCCCCCCTTACCGGAGACGCCGATCAATTTCGGCTTCCGGTTCCAGGCCGAGGCGGGAGTAAAAGGTCTGCACGGCCAGATCCCGCGCCGGTCGCCAGTTGGGGACACGATAGCTGACCAGGACAGTCACAGCCTTGCGCCCCTTGGCTCCCGATGGCCCGAATCCGGTCATCCAGGCCGCACCACCCCACGCTCCGGTCTTCCCGTAAACCTCCGGACCACCCCCTTCTAGTGGTCGTCGAAGTGCCTGGGCGAGGTCATGGCGGACCCGTGCGTTGCTGCCAACTTTGCCGTTCATCCAGTCAACGGTGAAGGCATGGACTTCCTGAGGAGTCACGCGCATGGTTCCGCCGCGCTCGATCCCAGACACGCCCTGGGGCAACCAGCTTTCGGCGGCCGCAGGCGTCAGCCATCCGGCGCGAATGGCATAGGTGTCGAGATCTGGCTTGCCTACTGCTTCAGCCAATGCGCGGAAATAGTCGTTGCTGGAAAAAAACATCGCCTGCGCCAAGGTGAGTTCAGCCCGGACGCCTCCCGGCGCATCGCCGCAGAGAAAAGGTGTGCGGGGATCCGCCACCCCGCGTTCAAAGGCAGCCCAAGCCACGATGATCTTGAACAAAGAAGCCGGGGCGTAGCGGCGATGCCGAACCGCTTCGGTGCCATCCACCAGCTTCACCGGTCCATTGCCGACGGTTTCCAGAACGCAGAAATCGTGAGTGGAAAACTTGAAGTCCTCCGTTGGAATCTGGGCGTCGGCCGAGCAGACCGCCAGGAATCCCGCCAGCACGGCGGTTCTAGCTCCACTCCGCACCGAGCTTTTTCCAAAACGGCGTGAAGCGCCGGAGCGGAAAGGCATCGGGGATTCGGATCCACGGTTCGGGTTCCACCACTTCAAGGTCAACCCGACCATGCAGAGCTTCCATCCATTCGTCAAACCGGGGCGCAGGCGATCGGGTCACAGCCAGCCGAGCCGCCCCGGCCTCCTCCATGGCGGACAGAACCTCTGTGGCCGGGTCACCCAACCGAATTTGGGCACCTGCATCCACCGCACCCTCGAACAGAAAAAACAATCGCTTGAAGCTCGGACGAACTCCACGCAGCCAGGGCTCGTCAAAAACAAAGACACGCGGCGCGGATGGATACCGACGAACCGCCGGATCTTCAGTCGAAAGCGAATCGCCATGCAACCAGACCAGAACCGGGGCACTCATAACTTCCCTCCGAACAAGCGGGTTTCCAGGGCCGAATAACTCCCATCAAACGGGCAACGCGCCTGGCATCGGGCACACCAGCGGCCTGCCGTATATTTCTCCACGTTCTCGCGGTTGAAAAAGTAGGGTTTGGATGAAAAAGTCGAGGCCACCCACTGCCAGGAGAGCGCGTTGCTGGCCGGATCGCCATCGAGCAGGTGGCGGTAAAAAAAACGCTCACCTTCCCTCCAGGAAACCTTGCGGTGATGAACAAGGTAGGACGCGAACCACATCCGAGCGTGATAGTGGATATAGCCGGTGGCGACCAGCTCCCTGACGGTCTCGTCCATACAGACCAGGCCGGTTTCTCCACGCTCCACCTCCGGCGGCATGGTGCCAGAACCCAAAGGAACCTTGGCAGGCTCCAGATCGCTGTAAACCGACCTTCCCAAACGGGCGAACAGGCCGCGCCAAAAAACACGCCAGCCCAGTTCGGCCCAGAATTTGACCGCGTCGGCCGTCCGCCCCACCTCAGCCCGAACCGCTTCGGCCACTTCAGCCAAACCCAGCATCCCGTGGCGGAGGTAGGGCGACAGACGGGATACCGTCGTCAGATCCCCGGGAACAAAATTCCGCCGCGTGGCGTAGCCGACCACCGAAAAACCTCGCAATACCGACAGCCCGGCCTCTCGTCCGCCCTGGACCGGAGCCGCTTTTGCCCCGGATCGATCCTCGGCGTAGCACCCAACCAGCCGGTCGGCCAGCCACTGCGCCATGTCTGGACGATTCAGGGACGGAGGGGATAACTTCACGCGGGGAGATTCGCACATGTCGCAATGAACTCAAACCGGACATCTGCGCTATAATTTTCACAATCCCGCCATCGCCATGAAAAAGAACAACTTAGACACGGTGTGAACAACCTGAGAGCAACTCTATGGATAACTCTCCAACACGCTTTCCTCTAGGGCTTTACGCAATTTTTTACGCTGTGAGCAAAATCTGTTTTCGACCGGGATCCGTGGGAACTTTTTAAGCCTGAGTCAATCGAAAAGATGACGAATAGAAGAATTATTTATCCGATTCTGCTCGACTCGATCGTTCCCGATTGACCGATCCACGAGCCCAGACTGGGCCCGATCCTCTCAGGACACATCTGCAGGCCTTCCGTGAGCTGAGAAGCAAGAACCCGGATTGTCAAATCAGGGCGTTCACGGAGATGGGGCTGAGACGCACGGGCAGCCGGGGCCTGCGGCGGTCATCGACCACAGCGGCAGGATGGCGGGAGGGAGAGCGGGGGGTGGATGGTTGTCAGGTTACGCTGGTCCCATCGCCAAAGAGCTGCATTGCCTTCGCAGTGAGTCGTTAGGCCACGAGTGCTTAAAGTTCCCTTTGCCATCCGAGGTAGATCTTCTCCAGAGGCAGCTCGGGTGATCCTGGGACTGGTGGGAGATGGTGTGGGTGGTCCCGCCTCACGAATAATGTTGATGGCGAGGACTTCAGGGCACCGGAACGGGATCCAGGTTCCAGATGGTGCGGGCATAGTCGCGGATGGTTCGGTCGCTGGAAAACTTCCCGACCCGTGCAGTATTGAGCAAGGCCATCCTGGCCCACCGCATGCGATCGCGGTAAGCTGCATCGACCCGGGCTTGGGCGTCGGAGTAGGCTCGGAAATCGGCCAGGACCATGAAGGGGTCGCCTCCATCAAGCAGGCTGTGCTGAAGAGGCGCGAGAACACCCTGAGATTCATTCGGCGTGAAGTAGTTGGAGCCGACCCAATCCACCACAGCACGCAGTTCCGGATCACTTTCGTAAATGTCCCGGGGGTTGTAGCCCCTCTGACGCAGAGCCTCGACCTCATCGACGGTCATCCCAAAGATGAAGATGTTCTCCGCCCCGACCTCTTCGAGAATTTCAACGTTAGCACCGTCGAGTGTCCCGATGGTCAGGGCACCGTTGAGAGCCAGTTTCATATTGCCGGTGCCGGAAGCTTCCTTACCGGCCGTAGAAATTTGCTCAGACAGATCGGCTGCCGGCACAATCCGCTGGGCCAGGGAGACGCGGTAATTTGGGAGGAAGGCAACCTTGAGCTTTCCGTTAATCCGCGGGTCGTGATTAATTTTGTCACCGACGGCGTTGATCGCCTTGATGATGCATTTGGCCAGGTCGTAGCCGGGAGCTGCTTTGGCGGCAAAAACAAACACCCGTGGCTCGATTTCGAGATCCGGGTTTTGCAGGAGCCTCCGGTAGAGCGCGAGGATAT